>SLDF01000024.1 GCA_007125435.1 Saprospiraceae bacterium | reverse complement strand
GGTGTCTTTTTTGGTCGGAAAGTCGAAAGTCGGAAAGTCAAAGGTCACTTTAGAAGATAAAAGACAAAAGGAAAAAGATAAAAGGAACATTTTAAAAGAGCCAAGGCAAAAGGTAAAAGAACCAAAGGAAAAAGGTAAAAGAGTCAAAAGTCTGAAGGTCAATTTTTAAGAGTCTAAAAGTCTGAAGGTCTGAAGGTCGAAGGTCTGAAGGAGCATAGGAGCTCAGGAGCAAAGAAGCTTAGGTGTAGCCATTAATTATTGGATATATTTTTTGTATCGAAGACGATATTCTTAGGTGTTTTTTTTGGTCTGAAAGTCAAAAGTGTTAAGGTAGAAAGGTCAAAAGTCCGAAAGTCGAAAGTCTGAAGGAGCTTAGAGGCTTAGGAGCTTAGGTGTAGTCACTATTTGTTTGAATAGACTCCCTAGATTCCATATCAAAGCTGGATCAAAGCCTCAGAGAGGCGACATATTAATAGCGCAGGGCGTCAGCCCTGGGTTATGTGGATTATTACCAAATGTTTTGGCGCTATTTTTGTGCTGAAAGAAGCAAAAATCGTGACAAAACAACTCGACCGAACCCACCAATAAAACTTGAAAGCTTGCAATCTACTTCAAGCCTAAACAGCGAAGTGGACAAAGTCCACGCAGCGTAAACGTCAAGCAAAGGCGCTAGCCGAATGCTTGACATTAAACAGCGAAGCGTAAACAACCCGTAACCAGCAACCAGCAACTAGCAACTGCCCATGAGACAATCAGGAATACAAGCGGATAGCCCGACCCCGCACGATAGTAAGGGGGCACGCCCAAATCATCATCAAAAAAAACTTGTCAGTTCTTGTGAAGACCTACATAGTAAATAAAATCTGTGCGTGGCGGATCGAATAAACCAATCTGGCGTCCCATGGTAATCAATTGTCCTCGATGGTAGGTGCTGTGATTCATACAGTGGTGAATCATGTCAGCAATTGCAGTAAAACCCTCTCTGCCTTTATTGGGTTTTACGGCTTTGAGCTCGGCTGGACTCATTGATGCAATGTGCGTGTGGAAGTCCTCACTAGCCTGCAGCCAACCTTCGATCAGGGCATCTTTGTCACCCTGAAATACTTTGTTAGGGGCATCGTCCATGGCTTCGTCCTTGATGACTCTTAACCAAATATATTCGGCATTCCAGATGTGCATCATGGTCTTCCTAATACTGGAGAAACTCGATTCAATCTCCTGATTAATGTCCTCTTCTGTAGCGCCTGATAGCCAGGTTGCTAATTCATTATTGGCCCACATATTATAAGCCGTGTATTTGACAAGCATGTGTTCGTCTCTTTGAGTGGTAGAATCTGATGTAATTGTATTTGTGTGGTCATGCGCCAGTCCATCGCTGTAAGTAAATAGGAACAAAAGCACTAACAAGGATATCATTATTTTAGGCATATAAATTTGATATTTTTTTCATGTTAATTAAAGTCTAAATTCAGCTTTTCGATCAGTTCTGGTATATCGTTTTTGTCTAATTTATCACTCATCACCAGATGAAATATAGTATTCTGAAGTTCGTGTAAATATGGCTCAATGGATAGATCCTCCTTTACCTTGAGGAAAAACAGGATTTCATCAACATCCTCAAGCATTTTCTCCTGCTCTAATGTAGACAATCTTAGAGCCATATGGTTGATACGGCGGGTTGCTAAAAATTTCAACCTTTCGGTATCTATGTTAAGCTGCCAGCGTCTGGTCTCCTTGATAAGGCTGTTTAAAGTATCTTTGGGCAGAGGCAAATCAAAGTCAACTTTAAATATCTGCTCTAGCTTGATGGATGTCAAAGCGGCCATATTCTTTATGAAAAACAGCGGTACTTTGAGTTTATTTTTTCTCATTTGGTTCATGAGCCCGTACATTCTGGCATTGATACCTTCATATTCATGTCGGACATGTTCTATATTCCGGTTGATAGCTCTGTCGAGTAGCTTAAGCTGCTCATCCTTGAATAGATCGTGAAAGGAAAAGGACTTGGTCTTGAAGTACATCTGAAGAATATCCATGATAGCTGCCAGATTGCCATCTTGAAAAGCTGTCTCGACATCTCTTGTAAGCCCTTCAAACTTCTCTTGCCCTATATCAATGGAGCAATTCCCAATGAGATGGTGATTGGTCAAATGAATAAGCAAGTAGTGCAGTTTCTGTGAACTCAATGTCACTAGAGAATCAACTTCGACACCTCCCATTACGACGCGATAGCCTCCTGCTTTGAGGTGCTTGAGGTCATGGCCTTTACATTTGTAGTTCAACACATCAAAGTCTTCTTGCTCGGAGAATAGTGCATGAACAGCGTAATGCATACCAACCTGAGGCAAAGTCAGCTTTTTAGTAGCAACCTCCTTATAGTACAGATCTTGCCCTGACCCCCGGGATGTGTAGTTGCTGTGTGCCTGAGAGAGTATGCCCAAGAATGTGCGTTCATAGTTTTGATCAGATACGAGCTCAGCCAATTGGATAGCCCTACATGCATACTGTAAAATCTGGACTGTCTCTATGCCCGATATATCGTTAAAAAACCATCCACAGCTGGTATACATATATAAGCACTGCTTCTGCATCTCAAACAGCCTGATGATGTTGATCCTTTCTTGCTTAGAGCTGATTTGACCAAAGTTGGACTCGAGAAAAGTATTAATATTACCCTCAGATCGTCTGGTAAAAATATCAATGTATTGATTTCTGAGCTTCCAGATATCGACTTGATAAGGTGCCAATTTTTCTTCGAATAGCTGCACAAGAGCATCGCGCAAGTCATCAAGCGCTTTTCGCAGTGGCTGCCTCCATTGTTGGTTCCATCCGGCTTGCCCACCAGTACTGCATCCGCAGTCAGACTGCCATCTCTCGACCCCGTGGGCGCAAGACCATGATGTATTCTCTTTGATGCGCACTTCATGTGCCGGAGGATGCTTCTCAAGGAACTCAGCATAGTTGACTAATTCTATATCTTCTAGCTGGTCTATGTAATTGATGCAATAGGCCAGGGCCATATCGCCAAACCTGTGGTGGTGACCAAAGGTCTCTCCGTCTGTGGCCACGTGTACCAGCTGAACATCATCATCGTTTTCGCGAAATGCACCGATGAGGGACTGAGCAAAATCCTTACCATTCTTGAGTAGACCTCCAAAAGCAATTTTCTGAGACAATTCACCAAAGTAGAAGAATAGGTTTATACTTTTACCATTAGGCAAGTTACAGACATAAGCTTTGGAAGGGTCTATGCCATCAGTCCACTTCTCCTCCCCTATTTTTCGGAATGCCCCCGCCTGAGATGGCGCCAAAATGGTATAATCAATGCCATAATCACTGAGCACCTCTAGTGTCTCAGTATCGACAGCGGTTTCGGCCAGCCACATACCTCGCGGTTCGCGATTGTACCTTTTTTTAAAATCCTGTATGCCCCATGACACTTGTGTCTCTTTATCTCTTCTATTGGCAAGAGGCATGATGATATGGTTATACACCTGGGCTATAGCAGGACCTCCGCCATGATTGTTATCTTGATAGGCTTTATCACTGTCGACAATTCGCCTGTAAGTGATTGGATGATACCTTTCCATCCAGCTCAATAGTGTCGGACCAAAGTTGTGACTGATCCGAGACAGATTATTGACTATGTTGACGATTTTACCTTGATCGTTTAAGATACGCGAGACGGCATTGGGGCTGTAACACTCATCTGTGATCCTATCGTTCCAATCGTGATAAGGTGCAGCGGATTCTTGCAACTCTATACTCTCAAGCCATGCATTCTCGCGAGGTGGCTGATAAAAGTGCCCATGAAGACAAATGTATTTTTTACCCATTAAAAAAATGATCTTTGGTTAATATTGGTAATAGATTATGCTTTGCTCCGCTTTCTTGAAGCTTTTCGCTTATACACTAAAATACAGAGCGGTGGAATATCGACGCAGACAGAAAACGTCTTACCATTACTGGATACTGGCTCAGTCTTCAGGGCCTTAAGCGCCTGACAATCGCTGCCCCAGTATGCATTATCATCAGAATTAAGCACCAGCTTCCAGTCTGACTCCATTGGTACACCGACACGAAACTGTTCTCTGGGGATGGGTGTCATATTCATGACCACCATCAATTGATCGTTATCTTTTCGCCCTTTTCGCATGAATGCAAGTAAGGACATTATATATTCACCCACGACAAGCCACTCAAAGCCGCTTTCATCAAAAGCCAATTCATATAATGCTTTTTCTTTCTTATAAAAGTGATTGACATCCTTTGTCCAATTGTGGATGCTTTGATGAGAAAGATGCTCTAGCAAGTCCCAGTCCAGACTTCTGCTGTGATTCCATTCACGCAGTTGCCCCAACTCAGACCCCATAAATAATAGCTTAGCACCGGGATGCATATACATGTATCCGATCAGCAATCTCAAGTTTGCAAACTTTTGCCAATCGTCACCTGGCATCTTTAGTAATAATGATGCTTTGCCATGGACCACTTCGTCATGAGATAGTGGCAACATGAAGTTTTCTGACCAGGCATAGACGATGCTGAAGGTGATTTGACCATGGTGATACTTTCGATTGATGGGGTCCTCTTTGAAGTACTTCAATGTATCGTTCATCCATCCCATCATCCACTTCATACCAAACCCAAGACCGCCATCATAAATGGGACGACTGACCTTGGGATAGGCCGTCGAGTCTTCAGCAATCATCTGGACATCCGGAAAAGTCCTGTAAACCTCTGTATTCAGATCTTTCAAGAACTGAATAGCCTCCAGGTTTTCATTGCCTCCATACTTATTAGGAATCCATTGTCCTTCCTCTCTGGCATAATCTAAAAAGATAATAGAAGCAATAGCATCGACACGCAAGCCATCTATATGATAATACTCCAGCCAAAAAATGGCATTACTTATGAGAAATGACCTGACTTCATTTCGTCCGTAATTAAAAATATAACTGTTCCATTCTGGGTGGTATCCCTTCCTATTATCCTCATGCTCATAAAGTGCAGTACCATCAAATTTATACAATCCATGAATGTCCGCAGGAAAATGACTAGGTACCCAATCCATGATGACTCCAATACCGGCCTGATGAAAGGCATCTATAAGAAACTTCAAACCTTGTGGATCGCCGAATCTACTGGTCGATGCAAAAAATCCATGTATCTGATAACCCCACGATGGGTAATATGGATGCTCCATAAGGGGCATAAGCTCTACATGTGTAAAGCCCATTTCTTTCACGTAGGGAACGAGTTTCTCAGCCATCTCTTCATAGGAATAAAAACTGAGCTCTTCTTCCTTTGGCTTCTTCCAGGATCCCAGATGCACTTCATAGACAGCAAAAGGTGAATCCAGGCTATTGTGTTTAGACCTGGAGGACATCCACTTCTTGTCAAGCCAGTCATAGCTATCATCCCACACTATCGAAGCGGTCTCTGGGGGGCACTCCCACTTCCTGGCAAAAGGATCGCCCTTGTAAACCTCCCACCCATTTGCCGCATGCAAGAAATACTTGTATTTTTCACCGGACTCCATCCCGGGTATGAAGCCTTCCCAGATCCCTGTGCCGTCATTTCGAGGTATCAACTGATGCGACTGCGTAGACCAATCATTAAATGTTCCGGTGACACTTACCGATCTGGCATTAGGTGCCCACACGCCAAAATAACAGCCTTTCTCACCTTTATAAGTTACGAGGTGGCTACCTAGTTTTTCATGTAGTCTGTAATGTGTGCCTGACTTCAATAGATATATGTCATAGTCAGTCAATAGGGAATATGGGACTAAAGATTGGTTCATTTGCCGATTATTTAATAACCGGTAATTTAAGTATAATTAGAGGATTTTGCACACAATCGCTTGCTTTTATTGGGGTGCATATTATTTTATGGCTTTGGGCATCACCCCCCAAAGCTTTGGGGGGTCGCTATGCTTCGGGGCTCGCTGTTCGCTCGGCCTCGATTCCGTTATCACTACATCGAGTCTGGCTCCGCTTCGCTACACCACCCGCTCCGCAGCGCTGATGCAAGATATCAGAATGTATAAAATGTACAAACACATCTCTCATAATTATCGAAACAGGTAAACAAGTATAGTAAGGAGGTAAATGATAAGGATAGGAAGAAAAAAAATAAAGGAACTTACTTGCGCAAGTCCCTTTATCTAGTGATCCCGCTGGGGCTCGAACCCAGGACCCACGCCTTAAAAGGGCGTTGCTCTACCAGCTGAGCTACGGAATCTTTTCGTAAGCGGTTGCAAAGATAATCTTTATCAAAAGATAATCCAAAGACCTAAGGAATGAATTTTAATTGTTGCAACAGCACTTAATGATATTCAATTGATTTTCAACTAAAAAAGAACAAAAAAATATTTAACTGATTGAAAAGCTTTTACCTTCTAATGCCAAATAAGTATTGGAAAAAACAGATTGGGCTTCTTCCAGAAGAGGCTCCAAATTGATGTATCGTGTAGAAAAGTGTCCAATGAGAAGCTTATCGATTTGAGCCTTTTTAGCAATGAGTGCTGCTTGTCTGGCCGTACTGTGTTTCCTTTTAGCAGCCTGATCCTCTAGGTCAGATAGAAAAGTGGCTTCATGATATATACAGCTGCACCCCTTGACATATTCAGCAATGCGCTCATCATAGGCTGTATCCGAACAATAAGCATAACTAAAGGCCGGATCAGGAGGTGTAGTTAAAACATCGTTCAGAATGACTTCACCACTGTCCAACACAAAGTCATCGCCGTTCTTGATCCCATTTATCTTTTGGTAGGGAATATTGTATTCTTCAATAACATTGGGTCTAAGATGTCTCTCCTTGTCCTTTTCCTGAAAAACAAAGCCGGAGGTAGTAATTTTATGATCCAATGGAAAGGCAGAAACGGTCAGTTGATCATTTTCTAAAACAACAGGTCGTTCATCAGGTTCTATTTCGATGATATCCAACTCAAAAGGAACTTTTGTTTTTTCCAGATTGATACAGACATCCAAAAATCTGAGAAGACCTACAGGGCCAACTATTCGAAGAGGCTGGACTCTGCTACTAAGGATATATGAAGTGATTAACCCCGGCAACCCAAAGATGTGATCGCCATGCAAATGGCTGATAAAGATGACATCTATTTTATTCCGCTTAAGGCCATATTGTGTCAACCTCATCTGAGTACCCTCTCCACAGTCTATGAGGTAGAGACAGTCATTATGATTTAACAATTGGGAAGAGGGATGTCTACCGTGAGCAGGTAGTGCAGAATTTGATCCTAAAATAAAAACCTCAAAAGACATAAACTTTAGTTATCTGATTCCTCCAGCATATCTAAGTCTTCCTCATATGATTTTGCGTATTCTATGGCTTGTTCCAAATCTTCTTTTATGTTCAGTACAGTATCTAATTTTGATATTTCTATCAGTTTTTTGACCATTGGGCTTTCTATGGCAGCAAGTAAAAACAAACCTCCTTCACCCCACATTCTGACCCCGGTAAGGACTGCACTAAGGCCTGAGGAGTCAATATATTTCACTTGGCTTAAATTTAAAATAATGATCTTAAATCCTTCATTCTTTAGAATAATCAACTCTGATTTTAAGCTAGGCGCTATTAGACTATTGAGGTTATCCTCTTGAAGCTCCATTATAGCTATTCCACCATCTTTATTTATACTATATTTCATATTGACGCTTTACTTTGACTTACGATTTCAATGTGACTCTTCTTTTATGCGTTGCAATTTTAATAATTTATTTACTAAATATGTTCATTTATAGCAAAAGAATTGAGGCGTGATACAATACGAAAATTATTACGCCTAATGAGCTTGGTTTTATATGCCAAGAATGGGTATTAACAAAAGTTTATCAATTGTATTATGACCATTAATCCTTTAGGCTATATCACTTCTGCTATTTAGGGTGAATTTCAAAACGTCGTTTTTTCTAGTCATGCATCAGCGATGTGAAAGGGTGGCGACGGCAGGAGCCAGACTCTGCGGAGCGATAGCGAAGTAGAGGCCGACCGTCCAGGGAGCCCTGAAACGAGTCTGGAAATAGCCGTCGTAAGATCTAAGTCGCAGCTATTTTGAGTGAGATCGAAGAATAAAAAATACGCGCATAGCCATAGCTACGTAAGTATTTTTTTTCGAAGATATCGCTCAAAAGAGCAAGACTTGGGATCATTAAGATGGCTCTTTTCAGACTCTAAAAAGCGACCGCGCGACGCAAGGAGCGGGGTGATGCCCGAAGAAGTAAAATGAACTTAAACAAGATATCCATTATATTAATTGGTTATAAAAGTATTTTCAGAACTTCTATCAACCTACTTAAAATCATTCCCCAAAACAACTTTTTCATACTTACTTTATAAACCTTAATGAAGTAAAAAGTAAATGACTTACAGGCCATCCTGATTATTAACAAAGCTCTTGTAAATCAAGGAAAGCCATCTTTATCAAACTAAACCAGACGATTGTTTGTTATTATGATGTTTTTAAGTAAGTTTGACATATAGATTTTGACAAATATGACAAATTGTCTTTTTTGCTCATGTGCACAGATACACATTTGTCCTTAAAGGAAAATTGGTATGACTTTTTCTATACTAAAATACGGATGGAGTGAGTTATAAAATACTCCATCATAAATATCAAAAAAATGAAATAAAATGGGCTTTGTTAATAGCCCTAAAATTAAGATACAATAAATGAATAAAAAATTTTCACCGGAGGTCAAAAAAATCATATCAGTGAGCAGGGATGAAGCCATCTCACTGGGACATGACTACATTGGAACAGAACACCTCTTGATTGCCATAATTAAAGATAATAATAGCCTTGCATCGAAGACGCTTGAATCGCTCGATGTCCCCTTTGATGAGTTGTCAAAATTCATCAAGGAATCTATACGATCTAAGTCAGCTGACCAGACATCATTCAATGTGGGCAGCCTTCCTCTTGATAAATATGCAGAGAAAGTTCTTAAAGTTACTTTTCTTGAGGCTAAGGTATTCAAGAACGACGAGATCAGTCCAGAACATTTGATGCTATCTATATTGAAGCACTCTGACAACTTAGCTTGTAAAATACTCAAGAAGTTTGGAGTTGATTATGAGAGTTACAAATCTGAATTGGACTATTTATCAGAGAGTTCTGCAAATTATTATGAAGACATCAGGTCGGCAACACCCGAGTCTGATATGCCAATGGAAGAGGAGAGTTCAGAGAGATATTCCAGAAGAAGTACATCAAAATCCAGAACGCCGGTATTGGATAACTTCGGTAGAGATATCACTAAACTTGCTGATGAGGGAAAATTAGACCCGATCATTGGACGTGAGATAGAGATAGAGCGCGTATCCCAAATCCTAAGCAGACGTAAAAAGAATAATCCAATATTAATAGGTGAACCTGGAGTTGGTAAAACGGCTATCGTCGAAGGATTGGCTCTCCGTATTCAAAAAAAGAAAGTATCGAGAACGCTATTTAACAAGCGTATCGTCATGCTAGACCTGGCAGCCCTGGTGGCAGGTACTAAATACCGTGGACAATTCGAGGAGCGGATCAAAGCCATCATGAACGAATTAGAAAAGAGCAGGGACGTTATCCTATTTATAGACGAGATTCATACTATCGTCGGTGCAGGTGGGGCTACAGGTTCTCTGGATGCTTCTAACATTTTCAAGCCGGCTCTTGCCCGAGGTGAGTTGCAATGTATAGGTGCATCTACACTAGATGAATACAGACAGCACATCGAGAAAGATGGCGCATTGGACCGGAGATTTCAAAAAGTCTTAGTAGAGCCCCCAACTGCTGATGAGGCTATGCATATCCTTCACAATATAAAAGTGAAGTATGAAGAGTTTCATAATGTAACCTATTCTGATGAAGCCATTACGGCGTGCATCAAGCTATCTGACAGATATATCACGGACAGGCACTTACCGGATAAAGCTATAGATGTATTAGATGAAGTTGGTGCCAGAGTACACCTAAAAAATATCCATGTCCCCAAGCACATAGAGGATCTGGAAAAGAAAATCGAAGACCTCAAGGAGCTCAAGAATAAAGCAGTCAAAAATCAGCAATACGAAAGAGCAGCTGACCTACGAGACGATGAATCAAAGTTATCAAGACAACTCGAAGAGGAGAAGGTCAAATGGGAAGAAGAGGCTAAGACAAAGCGATATCCTGTTGATGAAGATGATATAGCTGAGGTCGTAGCTATGATGACAAGTATACCTGTCCAGAGGGTTGCACAGTCGGAAAGTAATAAACTGGTCTCTATGTCAGATGATTTGACCAAGGTCATCATCGGTCAGGACGATGCTATACATAAAGTGACCAAGGCCATTCAAAGAAATAGAATCGGCCTAAAAGATCCTAAGAAGCCAATAGGATCATTTATATTCTTAGGTCCAACAGGTGTAGGTAAGACTGAATTAGCAAAGGCTTTGGCAAAATACATATTCGATTCAGAAGATTCGCTAGTTCGTATAGACATGAGTGAATACATGGAGAAGTTCTCTGTTTCCAGGCTTATTGGTGCACCTCCGGGCTATGTCGGGTATGAAGAAGGTGGACAACTTACAGAAAAAGTACGACGTAAGCCTTACTCAGTCATACTTTTAGATGAGATAGAGAAAGCTCACCCTGATATTTTCAATCTTCTGTTGCAAGTCCTGGATGACGGTATGCTCACAGATGGACTCGGCAGAAAGGTGAACTTCAAAAACTGTCTCATCATTATGACATCCAATATTGGTGTACGTCAATTAAAAGATTTTGGCCAGGGTGTTGGATTTGCGACTAAAGCAAGAGAGGATGCTGCACAAGACTATTCTAAAGGTGTAATACAAAATGCGCTAAAGAAGACATTCAGTCCAGAGTTCTTAAACAGAATAGATGATGTGGTCATCTTTAACTCATTAGGTCAGGAAGAAATATTTAAAATCATTGATATCACCCTTAAGGACCTATACAATCGACTTCAAGATATGGAGTTCGGTCTTGTTTTGACTGATGAGGCAAAAAAGTTTGTTGCTGAGAAAGGTTTTGATCCGCAATTTGGAGCTAGACCTCTACATAGGGCCATACAAAAGTATATTGAAGATCCGCTTGCTGAGTTCATCCTCAATAAAAAGCCATCGGAGGGTAGTGTATTTCAAGCAGATCTCAAAAAAGATGAAACAGGTCTAAAGATAGACCTCAAAAGTGAGGAGATAGAGAGCGACGTTGATAAATAGCAATTATTGATGGAGTTAAGCATTAAACAGAGCAAAACTGCATAGACTTAGCATATTGACTTAAAATGCGGCGAAGACAAACAGAAGTTTTTATCCATTCGTGGTCAATTAACATTTCTATAACAATTTATTTTTCATTACCTTTGTAACGAATAATAGATAACCTATTTTTTAATTAAATGAAATATTGCCTTTGAGTAGACACAAATCCTATAAGAAAAAAACTGATGACAAAAACGATCATCGTATAAATGATAGAATACGAGTACCGGAAATCAGGTTAGTTGGTGACAATTTAGATGAAGTTTCAGCTGTTGCCAATAGAAAGATAGAAACTGAAGTATATAATACACGTGACGCCCTAGGGTGGGCACAAGACATGGGTTTAGATTTAGTTGAGATTTCACCGAAAGCAAAACCACCTGTTTGTCGCATCATTGATTACAATAAGTTTCTTTATAATAAAAAGAAAAAAGAAAAAGAGTTAAAGGCGAAGACTGCAAAAACTGTTATCAAGGAGATAAGGTTTGGGCCAAATACAGATGACCATGACTTTAATTTCAAATTAAATCATGCGAAGGAGTTTTTGGAAAGTGGAGCTAAAGTCAAGGCTTTTGTTCAATTCAGAGGTCGGTCTATAGTTTTTAAAGACAGGGGCGAGTTACTGCTATTGCGTCTTATGAAAGAGCTAGAAGACTATGGGGCTGCGGAGGCTCTACCAAAATTGGAAGGTAGAAGAATGACAGTCATAATCAGTCCTAAAAAGAAAAAATAATTACAATAAATTTAAGTGAAAGCGAGTGTAAATGTTGTATATTTGCACTCGCTTTTTAATTAACTGAAAACATAATATAGTTATGCCTAAGATTAAAACGCATTCTAGTGCGAAAAAACGCTTTAAACTGACCGGTAAGGGAAAGGTTAAGAGGTTTCAAGCGAAGACATCGCACATGATGCGCAACAAAACAAAAAAGGCTAAACGTAGATTGAGAGGATCTACATTAGTCAGCAAAGTAGAAGAAAGAAGAATCAAAGTTCTACTAGGAGTAAGATAATTTATTTATTTAACGAGAGTACAGGTCAAAGTGCATATGCCTCTGTACTGAACTAAATTTCATTTAATATGCCACGTTCAGTAAACAGCGTCGCTTCAAGAAAGAGACGTAAAAAAATCTTAAAAGCCGCCAAGGGTTATTTTGGTGCAAGATCAAAAGTTTATACGGTAGCTAAAAATGCTGTAGATAAAGCCATGCTTTATTCATACAGAGACCGTAGAAACAAGAAAAGAGTTTTTCGCAGACTATGGATTGCAAGAATCAATGCTGCCAGCAGAGCTGAAGGCACTACTTATTCTAAGTTAATCCATGGACTAAAGCAGAACAACATTGATCTGAATAGAAAAGTATTAGCTGATTTAGCTATGAATAATAACAATGCTTTTAAAGCAATAGTAGATAAAGTGAAGTAATATTCAAATAGTTAGCAAGAACATAAAGCTGCAAGTTGTCTAAACTTGCGGCTTTTTTTGTGCATTAATATCAGGTTTTCTTGTCTAAATATTATACAAACAAATAAGAGTATTAATTTCCGTCTGAATTCTTTAGTAGCATCTGCAACCTCAAATGACTAGTAATCTAAAATAATATGACTAACTACACCTTCAAGATTCGATTACACTATCTTCTAATTGAACCACTTATACTCCAAAGTGTAATGACATGTAATCACTAACCTTGTATAAAAGCTAATAGTATTTAGGCGTATTTGAGTTTAAACAGATGGAGCGAAAGGCGTAGAGAGATTTACACTATTTTATAGCTTTATACATTACCCTTATCATAAAAACTCAACAAGTCTCTTCAACACATATAAGCATCAGTGACTCATTTCACTTTGGAGGAATACAGATACGGATCGTCACAATCTATCCACATCTTGAGGGGAAAATTCCCTGCGTTACTGTTCGCTCGGAACTGCGGGCTCACTTACTTAGGACTGGGGAGCCTCTTCATCACAGATGTATGTACAGAAAAACGGTTTTTATAAAATATGCTTCAGATACAGTGGGGGACCGTAAAGAAAGACAAATACTATTCAAAAAGCTGTGGAATAAATGAAACTAGTGTCTCAGATTAAACGCAAAAAATAGATACACCAACAAACAAAAAGAGTCCACTATCATACGATAATGGACTCTAAATTAAATTGCCGGCGGTGACATACTCTCCCACCCTTTCGGGGTAGTACCATCTGCGCTGAGCGGCTTGACTTCTCTGTTCG
>SLDF01000259.1 GCA_007125435.1 Saprospiraceae bacterium | reverse complement strand
TGTAAGGGTGGCGACGCAGGAGCCAGACTCAGCGTAGCAATAGCGAAGCTGAGGCCGACCGTTTAGGGAGCCCTGGAACGTAGCGACCCGAAGGGTGATGCCCAAAGCGACAAAATGAAATGCACCCTTAGTGACTTATGTTAATTGTTGTGCCATTATGCAGTTGAAAGACACTGCTAAAACCGATGAAAATCAGGTGTTTGGCTAATTTTCAAATAGTATATTCATTGAATGATCATAGATAATCACGGACGTCAGATAAATTATGTGCGCTTAGCGGTTACGGATCGCTGCAATCTCAGATGTTTTTATTGCATGCCTGATGAAGGTATTGATTTTGTATCGCGGGATGAGCTCTTAACTTATGAGGAAATGCTTCGTCTTGCACGTCTGTTAGCAAGTGAAGGCATCAACAAAATTAGAATCACAGGCGGTGAACCCTTTGTCAGGAAGAATATGGATCAATTTATCCTCAATCTATCTCAAGTCAAGGGCATAGATACGATCAGAATCACTACCAATGGCACTGTCACGGCTGCATATATACCTGTATTGCAACAAGCTGGAATAGATACCATTAATCTCAGTCTGGATACATTAGATAAAGAACGTTTTTACAAGATCACGCGAAGGGATGTATTTGACAAAGTGATAAACTGTCTACATCAACTTATCGACAATGGCTTTAAGGTGAAGATCAATATGGTAGTTATGTCCGGCCTTAATCATCAGGATATCATTCCTATGGCCAGGTTAGCAGAGCAGCACCCTGTTTCTGTAAGGTTTATTGAAGAAATGCCTTTTAACGGCGATGGACGTTTACCTGATACGACTTGGAATTATCGCCAGATAGAGCAGCACCTTCTGGAAACATTCCCATCGCTTGAAAAGAAGCCATATAAACCAGCCAGTACCACATATGATTACAGTGTGACGGGCTTCAAAGGGGACTTGGGCATCATTGCAGCCTACAGCCGTACTTTTTGTGGCACGTGCAATAGGATACGCGTCACGCCTCAGGGTATGCTAAAAACATGTCTGTACGACAATGGAGTTTTTGATCTAAAAGCACTTATGAGAAATGGAGCAAACGATGAAGATTTGGTAGTGGCCATTAAAAGTGCCTGTTCGAATAGAGCCAAAGATGGATTTGAAGCCGAAAGGGCTAACTTCTCAAGTGGTCGTTCGCTGTCTTCTATGACCAGCATTGGTGGATAGACTGCGATTCAATCTTATTTCACAATACAATCAGAACATTAAAAAAAACAAGATATGATATCTGTTAATGAAGCTTTTGAAATCATAATGAGCCATACTTTGAAACAAGAGAAAGAGGAGGTCGCTCTTCTCCATGGTCTCCACAGAGTTTTAGCAGAGGATATCATTGCAGACAGAGACTTACCACCTTATGACAGGGTAACTATGGATGGTGTCGCACTTAAATTTGACGAATTATCAGACGCTGTCCGAGAGTTCGCTGTGGCAGAGACCATCAAGGCCGGTAGTGTGCCGACAAAGGATCGCCAGCCTGGTCAAGTATTTGAAATTATGACAGGAGCCAGCCTGCCGGAAGGTACAGATACCGTGGTTAGGTATGAAGACATCGAAATCAAAGATGGAAAATGCAAGGTTTTAGTTGACGATATTAAACAGTATCAAAACATCCACTTCCGCGGTAGTGACACTAAAGCAGGAGATGTCCTTTGTCAACGTGGACAGCAAGTACATGCTAATATTATCGCTGTGGCCGCTGCATGTGGATATGATCAGATCAGGGTGGCTAAGCAACCTTCCATAGCAGTATTTTCAAGTGGAGAGGAAATAGTGCCTGTCTCTGCTAGTCCGGCTCCGCACCAGATTAGACAATCCAATGTCTATGCTATGTCTGCATTGTTGCGATCGTGGGGCTATGGCGCCGAGATATTTACCGCCAATGATGAACATGAAGCCGTAAAGCAAACCCTCACCCGTATTATTAAGCAATTTGATGTGGTGATTCTTACCGGTGGTGTTTCTAAGGGTAAATTTGATTGGATACCTGATGTACTGGATGAATTGAGCATTCAGAAACACTTTCATCGTGTGGCTCAGCGGCCTGGAAAGCCATTTTGGTTTGGTACAGGCGAACACGCTACCGTTTTTGCACTCCCCGGCAATCCTGTTTCTACTGTTGCTTGCATGGTGAGATACATTCAGCCCTGGCTGAGCGCGTCTATGGGCTGTCAGATTGCCTTTACGCAGCAAGTCAGACTCTCCGGACCAATGACATTTGCTAAGCCGCTGACCCTGTTTGCACCCTGCACGATCACCAATGGTAAGGATGCGTCATTGTTAGCTACACCAGTCAAGTTTAATGGTTCTGGAGATTTTGTGAGTATTATAGACGCAGATGGCTTTTTGGAGTTGCCTGCCGATAGAGATCATTTTGAAGAGGGAGAAGTGATGACATTTTGGGCCTTTTGACCAGTCTCCTCACTGGCAATGGGCATAGGTGTAATAGGCTATCTGAACATCTGAGTTACAGATACAATTATTTTCGCAGCAAGGCATACTAAATAATAAAAATTGGCATTAATATTGTCAAATTTTTGAACTATGGAATTGCATGCGCTTAGCCTTGATGATCAGTACAACAAACTTATCGACGGCCTGTATCAAAATGGTTATTGTGTTTTAGATGACTTTATATCTACAGATACCTGTGCGGGTATTTTGAGTGAGCTCCAGAAAGAACAGACCGAGGGATCATTTCACAAAGCCGGCGTTGGCAAGGATGCAGAGCATAAAATCGTGCATACCATCCGCGGTGATTATATCAAATGGCTGGAGACCGATGAGGCGCATCCACACACCAATCTCTATTTGGCAAAATTACAAGAGCTCCGACAGGTCTTGAACCGACAGTGTTTTCTGGGACTTCAGGATATAGAGGTGCATATGACACAGTATCCCGCTCATTCAGGCTACCACCGACACGTAGATGCCTTTCACAAAGACGATAATAGATGTATTTCTGTCGTTTTATATCTTAATTTTGATTGGTTGGAGTCATATAATGGTAGGTTGATTTTGTACCCTGATGTCACTCCGGCGGCTCCCATTGAGATCTATCCTAAGGCAGGCAGGCTCACTCTTTTTGAAAGCACCCTCGAGCATGAAGTCATACCAGCTACTCAAAAAAGATACAGCATCACCGGCTGGATGCTCCGAGAAAAGCGTTTTTTTTGAAAATGTGTTTTTAGTTGTCGTCTAAGTGTATTTGGTGTTTTGGGCGTGCCCCCTTGCTGTCGCGCGGGGTCGGGCTATTCGCTTGTATTCCTGACTGTCTCATGGGCAGTCACAAGCTGCTCTGTGGCTTCCGTTGGTCGCCCCAGCCCAGCTGTTCCTGCTATCCATTCGTCAGCCACTCATATCGCTGCTATCCCTCACGCGGGTGAGAGTTTTTAGCTGCAAGCTTCAAGCTTCAAGCTACTATTTGGATGTATTTTGTTTAAGCCTGAGTTCAGCATTCGCTTCACTCCGGCTGTTTATGCAAACGGTCGGCTATCGCCTCCGTTTGCTGTTTACGCTGCGAGCACTACGTGCTCTCCGCTGTTTAGGCTTGAAGATCACGGGAGACTTTCAAGTATTAATTTGAATTCATTTCTCTTTATTAAATTTCAGATTGCGACTATTCTTATAATCCAAGATTTTCATATTCATTCGGAAGCTGGCGAAAAAAGATCCAAATTTCATTCTGAAAAATTCTTACATCCTTTGAACTCCGAT
>SLDF01000085.1 GCA_007125435.1 Saprospiraceae bacterium | reverse complement strand
TTCGTTGTTTAGGCTTGAAGTAGTCTAAAGTCTTTCAAGTTTTATTGGATATGTAGTCGAGCAAATTGCGTCAGCGCTGCGCAATAGTGGCGAACCTAAGTGAGCCAGACCGGCTGTAACGGATGTGGAAGACGGGCCGACCGTTCAGGGAGCTATGGAGCATAGCGACCCCCGATGTATCAATTTTGATTTAACCCAACTTGGCCCAAGCCACCCAAAAAACACTAAATTTTCACCTTTTTTTGAGGTGTTTTAAGTCATAAGTTATTGATTATCAATACTGCGACTTTTTGATTTTTCAAATGTAGTGACGTACGGATGTTGCACAGTATTAGGAGATTGATTATCTTTGCGTCATGTTTATAAAAGAAGTCAAAAAGAAGCACAGTCCCAAGGGAAATACTTTTTATCAGTACAATCTTGTACAGGCAATGAGAGTTGAAGGAAAAGTCAAGCAGCGCAATGTTCTATATCTTGGCTCTGACCCTTTGCTTAGAGATACGAGTAAGCGCAAAGAGGTGCTAAGTATTCTCAAATCAAAGATATTCAAGCACCCTTCACTATTTCCCGAAGACGCCACAAAAGAGGTGCTTGACTTAGCAACTCGTTTGCATGAGAAGTTCTTAGTAAAGTATGGTAATCATACCGAAGATATGCCTTCTATTCCATCACCTGAGCATTCAACTAATTACCACAGAGTAGATGTAGACTCTATTGAGTCAAGAGATGTGCGCAGTTTTGGTGCAGAGAATCTTTGCTGTCAGGTTATGGATAAGCTTCAGTTACGTAAGATATTCAACTCACTAGGCTTCTCTAAGGATCAAATAAATAAAGCCAAGATAGCCATTGCTTCGAGAGCTATTTTTGCTACCTCTGACTACAATACTTCTCAGCTTCTATCAACCAATAGTAGCCTGAATGAGTGTCTAGGCTACGAGCCAATTGTCTCACATAAGCAGCTTTACGCCATTAGTGATCAGCTTTATAAGTTCAAAGAGACTATCGACAAGCAGCTTTATAAGCGAATAAGCAATATGTTTAATTTGGAGGATCGTCTTGTGATATTTGATTTGAGCAACACATACTTTGAGACCTCTAAATCTGGTAATAGTTTAACAAAGTTTTCCGGCAACAGCAAAGAAAAGCGCACCGATTGTCCGGTGGTCGTTTTTTCTGGGGTAATCAACAAGGAGGGTTTCATACGGCACAGTAGCATCTATGAGGGCAATACTCCAGATGCGAAAACCTTGGAGCAGATGCTGGGCAAACTGGAAAAATATAGCGACTCAAGAAAGAATAAGACAGTAGTCATAGATGCAGGTATTGCAACTGAGAAGAATCTTGAAATAATCAAAGCTAAAGGCTATGATTACGTTTGCGTTTCTCGTAAGAGATTAAAGGATTATCAAATTGACCACTCCAAGATGGTCACAAAACAGACCAGCAGAGGAAAGCAAAAAGTAGAGCTGAATATATTTTCTCCTGAGGGTTATTCAGACACTTGGATGTATGTGCAAAGTGAGCAGAAACAAAAGAAAGAAACATCCATGCGTGATAAGTTATGTCAAAGATTTGAGCAAGATCTAGAATACATTCAGGCTGGATTTACCAAAAAGAGAGGAACCAAAGCAGTAGATAAAGTTTGGGAGCGGATAGGTAGAGCAAAGGAAAAACACAAAAGGGTCAGCGCACAGTATGTCCTAAAATTGGGCGAAGTAGATGGTAAAGCCACTATGCTTACCTGGGAGCGAAAGCCTGATCCTGTTAAACAAGATAAGGAAAGAGGGGTATACTTTATCCGAACCAGTTATCAATCGACAGACGAATCAGACCTTTGGGATATATACAATACCATCAGAGAGGTAGAGGCAACATTTAGATGTCTGAAATCTGACCTTAACATCAGACCGGTACATCATCAGAATGACTCCCGAATTGAATCCCACATATACCTAACTATTCTGGCCTACCAGCTGGTCAATACCATCAGATTTATGCTCAAGAGAGAAGGCTTGAACCACAGCTGGAGAAGAATCATTCAATTGATGTCAACGCAAGTGATTCAAACCCTAGAAGTACCAACAGACACAAAGAGAATGTACATCAGAAAGACTTCTCACCCAATAAAAGAAGTGAGCGAAATTTATAGAGCAACCAATTGCAAACAGATTATTTCTCAAAAAAAGAAATATGTAGTGTACCACTAAAAAATTAACTCATTGATTATCAGTGGTCATTTTGATCATATTGGCCAAGTCGGGTTAATCTAAAGAAAGAAATGGTGAATGACCCAGATTGTCGCACCGTGATTCAGCTTCCAATTCTTGGTTGGAGACGGTATATACCTTTGATGAGCGCCGGCTAGTACGGTGACGTTTTTATGTGTGTAGCCAAGCATTAAGTAAGACCTTATTTGGTCGATACCATTATCGACAGACCGACCTGAATTTACCAGGACTTCATTGATAATATCGATATGCCAGTAGCGTTCATAGCTGTTATTTGATAATCGATAGCGCAAGTCTTGCATCACTCTAAATCGGTGATTGAATATACTTGGCTCATTTTGTTTGTTGTTTTGTGCATCAAGGCGCTCTCTAAAACGCGCGTCATATCTTAGCCTAATGGTGTAATTGAGCTTAGTCCGCAGTTCGATTGAGGTCATAAGCTGACCCCATAACCTATTCTCTTTTCTTACGAGTCCACTTGCGGATTCTGTAGACGATCTTGTATATGCATATCCTCCGGTAAGCTGATATCCGGTTTTGGTTTGGTACGTTAATCCCACTCTGGCAAGTCCTAGCGTGTTAGTAATGTAGCTATAGTCATTCCACACTTTCCAATGATCGTCAATGGCAATATCAGTTATATATGCAAACCATGCTTCACTACCTATGTCTTGTGTATAAGAATGAATATATGTAGACGCCACTAATAAAAGTATTGCACCATATCTTGATTTGAAATACTTAAAGATCATCCTGAGTATTAGTATTAATAAACAGGGACAAAGATCAAGGTATTGAATGTAATAAAAATTAACAAATGATAAATAACTAGCGCACCTCAGCTCTTATTCGACTCAGAGACACTTGTGTGATTCCAAGGTAGCTTGCTATATACTTTAAAGGAATCTTTTGTACGATTTCAGTCGTATTTAACAGGTCTAAGTATCGTTCTTTCGCGGATTTAAATTGAAAGCTTTCAATTCTTTTAACAGTATTGACATATTCTTTTTCGAAAATAAGCCGAAACAACCGCTCTATATCATGATGCACATCATATAGTCTAAAAAGTGATAGAGCGTCAATTTTTAAAACATTAGTATCGTTGATAGCCTGTATACCTTTTGATGTGGGCTTACCTGTAAACAAGCTTTCTGCTCTTACAATAATATCCTTTTTAAAGGCGAAGTGCTCTGTAATATCATGACCATCTTTAAAATAAAAGATACGAGCACATCCATTCTTTATGAAATATACAGTTTTGCATCTACTACCAATGGGCTGTATGACTTCTTGCTTTTTGTAAGTCTTCTCAGTCACGATCCGCTCTATGGCTTGACGCGAGTTGCTGGTCAGAGGATATATAGCATCAAAAAAATCGTGTAAGTCCATAGCTCTGATTGTGTGTATTTTATCGCTTTGGGCATCACCCTCGTCCTGTTGTCCTCGGGTCGCTACGTTACAGGGCTCCCTAAACGGTCGGCCTCTACTCCGCTATCGCTGCGCAGAGTCTGGCTCCTGCGTCGCCACCCTTTCACATCGCTGATGCA
>SLDF01000036.1 GCA_007125435.1 Saprospiraceae bacterium | reverse complement strand
TTTTTATTCTTCGATCTCACTCAAAATAGCTTCGACTTAGATCATACGACGGCTATTTTCAGACTCGTTTCACAGCTCCCTGAACGGTCGGCCCGGCTTCCACATTCGTTCCATCCGGTCTGGCTCCCTTAGGGTCGCCACTGTTGCGCAGCGCTGATGCGAGACCAGAAATACGACATTTTGAAATGCACTCTTCAACTGTTTACCAGAATTGGAAAAAGCTTTAATACCAACCCCAATCCATTCTTTTCATTTAAAATTTAGTATGACAGACACTCACTTGCTATGTTTAACACGAATTATGCATTGAAAAATTCGTAAAGAGGGTTAAATGTCATCATGCGACAAGATAGACTAAAAAATACACCAAATCTAAATTTGAGTAGATTTTCTGACGGCTACCCTTAATAAGGGCTTCCGTTTATCTAAATGTTCGCTTAATGGTTGTTCTTACTTGTGTCTGTTTTATTGTATAGGTCAAATTAAGTCTGTAATATTGCCATATGTCAAAATACAGTGCAACAGTCGACAAGGCCAAATACCGCAGCTGGGCTTCTGAGCAGGCAGGTTTGCCACTGTACATGTCGGACTGGTGGCTGGATATAGTAAGCGATGGTGCTGAATGGTCAGCTGTTATCGTGCAATCAGATGATGGCACTGTTACAGGTGCACTGCCATTTGTTTTAAAAAAATATTATGGCATGTCTGTGATCTTACCACCATTAATGACAGCTTATTCAGGTCCATGGATAGGTCTACCAGAAGATGATCGGCGCACATACATCAAAACAAAGATGCAGCGTTGGGAAATCCAGACCGCATTAGTCAGCGCACTGCCTCATGCAGCTTTATCAATAATTCAGACTAGCACAGATATAGATGATAGTTTGCCATTTACATGGCAAGGCTATAGACAGAGCATTAGATACACTTTTCTGATAGAAGACATTAGTGATCCTCAAAAATGCTTTGAACAATTCAAAGGTAATATACGGACAAACATCAGGAAGGCTGAACGCCAGCTAAAAGTGATATCATCAACTGACCCTGATAAGCTATACGATATCCATAATAAATCTTTCGCGCATCAGGAAGGTCACTCTCCCATTCCAAGGTCGTTTTTGAAAAAGCTCTACCATGCAGCAGCAGAAAGACAAAGCGCTTCTATTCATCTGGCCGTAGACGATAGAGAAAGCGTCTATGCCGGTGTCATGGTATTTAGCGACGAAGAGAAGGTCTATGTTTTAATCAGTGGGGTCGATCGATCCTTGGGGAATGTAGGCGCTTTGAATTTACTGTATTGGCATGTCATTCAGATTTATGCCGGACGTGTGCAGACTTTGGATTTTGAAGGCAGTATGTTAGAGGGTGTAGCTCCTGTATTTCTAAGCTTTGGAGCTAAGATACACCCTTATTTCAGACTGATAAAATATAAAAACAAACTCATTGAAACCGTCGCTACTCTTTCAGGTAAAGGCGTATAAATACATAAAAAAGAAAAACGCCCGCTCCCTTGAGAAGGGAGACGGACGTTCCATCTAACTATAAACACCTACTTCTTAAATATCTTTATGAGGCTGACCTTAATGTGATTGGCAGCACTATCTCTTTTCCTCTCCTGTTAATATATACTTCGATGGTTTCACCCACTTTGTATCTTCCAATTATCTCTTGTAACTCAGGTACATTCTTTATAGTGTGCGTATCAACTTTTGTAATGATATCATTTGGCAATAATCCCCCATACTGGGCTGAACCTCCATCGTATACATCCATAACAACAACACCAGTAGTAAAGTTTACACCCAATTCATTGGCAAAGTCTCCGTCAAGATTAGTGATACCAATTCCAAGATAAGCCCTCTGATAACTGCCATACTGAATGATGTCATCAACAATCTTGATGGCAATGTTAACCGGAATGGCAAACGAATAACCTGCAAAGCTACCAGTCTGTGAGGCAATCGCTGTATTGATTCCTACTAAGTTTCCATCTTTGTCAACGAGTGCCCCTCCGGAATTTCCTGGATTTACAGCAGCATCGGTTTGGATAAAAGACTCTATGGCGCCTTGATTTCTGTTTACACCCAGACTTCTAGACTTAGCTGACACAATACCTGCTGTCACAGTTGATGTCAAGTTGAAGGGGTTGCCTACTGCCAGTACCCATTCGCCAACTTTAATCTCATCGCTGTCACCCAGTGACACGGGAGCTAAGTCATTGGCATCAACCTTTAAAACAGCAATATCTGATTGAGGATCTCTACCTATAATCTCCGCGTCAAAACGTCTATTATCATGCAAGGTCACTTCCACTTCATCAGCAAACTCAATGACGTGATTATTGGTTACAATATATCCATCTTTTGTCAAAATCACACCTGAACCTGTCCCTTGTCTTCTTCTAGGCTCGCCAAAGAAAAATGAGTCATCATCAAAAAAGAAGCTAAATGGACTTCGTCTTTGCTGTCTTCTCTGCATGGCTTTTTCCTGACTTTCTTTAGCTTTGATGTGTACAACGCCATCCAGCGTTCTGGATGTGGCTTCGGTAAAATCAAATGAAGGTAGATTAACCGAGTTATTTGTTGCCATCCTCACAAATGGCTTTTCTTCAATGTCTTGTTGGTTGTTTTTAGTTAGTAGGTGTGAACCACCTAAAACTACAAGTCCCCCAAGAACGCCAGCTATTATCAAATAACTTAATTGTTTCATAGTAAATTAGGTTTTTATTAGATGATTACGACTACATTAACGCAAGGTTTTTATTGGTTGTTTCATGCGATATGTGAGTTAACAAACCATTAACTAAGAAAGTGATTTAAAGAGAAAATATCACTGTTCACGTGAACCACACGGTAATTATGTGGCCGATATGAGTTGCAACTGAATGCGGTGACGTGGGGTGTCGACATCCAATACTCGTACATGGACACTTTGTCCCAGGCTGACGATTTCTGATGGATTAGAAACAAATCTATCGGCCATCTGGGAGATGTGTATCATACCGTCTTGCTTGATGCCTATGTCTACAAATGCACCAAAATTGGTAAGGTTGGTAATTTTACCCGGCAGGGTCATACCAACTTCAAGGTCATTTATATCATAGACCTCAGCAAATTGAAATGTATCAGCTTCGCCTCTGATATCCAGTCCTGGTTTCTTCAGCTCTTTAAGTATATCCTCAATCGTTTCTCTTCCAGTATCAGGTCGGATATATATAGCGGGATCAATCTTATTTGCCACGTCAGGATTACCTATCAACTGCATTACAGATATATTCAGGTCTTTGGCCATTTTGTTTACAAGTCCATACCGCTCCGGGTGAATGGCTGTGGCATCTAGAGGTTGTTCACCATTAACGATTCTTAGGAAGCCTGCACATTGCTCATAGGCTTTTTCACCGAGACGCTTAACCTTGAGAAGCTCCTTGCGCGTCTTGAAGGATTGATACGCTTGTCGGTAATCTACGATATTCTGGGCGAGAGTAGGTCCCAGGCCAGAAACATAAGATAACAGGTGTTTACTCGCCGTATTGAGATTGACACCAACGGCATTAACACAATTGACGACTGTCTGATCGAGACCTTCTTTGAGCTGTCTTTGGTCGACATCGTGTTGGTATTGACCTACACCTATGCTCTTGGCATCTATCTTGACCAGTTCTGCCAGTGGGTCCATTAATCGTCTGCCTATACTGACGGCACCTCTCACGGTAGCATCCTTATTGGGAAACTCTTCGCGTGCGACTTTTGAAGCAGAATACACAGAAGCTCCGGCTTCATTGACCATAAATATCTTGATGTTGGCATCCTTGAGTGTCTCACTGACCCACTTCATGGTCTCACGACCGGCGGTACCGTTGCCAATGGCTATGGCTTCAACCTTGTATTTAGCAATAAGCGCCATTAAGACATCTTGGCTTTTGTGCACTTGACTTTGAGGAGGGTGAGGATAAACAACTGTATCCTCACACAATTCACCAATATCATTTAATACGACGACTTTGCAGCCTGTCCTGAATCCCGGATCTAATGCTAAAACCGTCTTATTGCCCAAGGGTGGTTGAAGCAAAAGCTGCTTAAGGTTTTCTCTAAAGACAGAGATGGCGACCTGATCCGCTTTTGCTTTACTACTGTTTTTAAACTCGGTCTCAATGCCCGGTAACAGTAATCGCTTGTAGGCATCTTCTATAGCCATTAAAATCTGGGGCTTGCATGGACCATTTTTGATGTTGACCTGTCTTATGATAATAGGTATAGTGCGGTCTTGATCAGGTTGTATCTTCACTTTGAGAATCCCCTCTGATTCTGCACGTCTGATGGCCAACAAACGATGGGATGGACAACGGCTCAGTTTTTCATTATAATCAAAGTAGTCTCTGTATTTTTGACCTTGCTCTTCTTTTCCTTTTACCAGTTTAGCGCTGATGACACTGTGTTTCTCAAAGACTTGTCTCAGTGCACTGCGACAATGGTTATCTTCTGCGATCCACTCTGCTATAATGTCTCTGGCTGCCTGAAGCACGGCTTCCGAGTCTTCATAGGATTTCCCTCTGTATTGTTTGGCAATGATATGAGGCTGTATATTTTGATGGACGAATATGCGCTCTGCCAGTGGCTCTAAGCCATTCTCTCTAGCGACAGATGCTCTTGTTTTTCGTTTAGGTTTATAAGGCAAATAAAGGTCTTCCAGCAAGCTGGGTGAAAGACAATTAACAATTTTGTCTTTAAGCACTGCAGAAAGCTTACCCTGCTCCTCAATGGTGGACAGTACCGTTTGTTTACGCCTCTCCAGATCTTTTAGTTGCTGGATACCCTTCCATATGCTTTCGAGTACTACTTCGTCCAGGCTGCCTGTAGCCTCTTTTCGGTATCTGGCAATGAATGGAATAGTCGCCTTATCTTCAAACAATTGGAATACTGCTTTGATCGCCTTTGTCGGCACGCCCTGTGCATCAGACAGATAGGAAAAATGTTTGTCATTCAACATAAATTAAATCCGGTTAATGAGATGGGGATTAGTCATTCAAAATAAGAGCTACTTCTTCTACAATTCTATCTTTTTGCAGCGGCGAATATATGGGTTCTTGAACGTGTTTGCGGAGCCATGTCTCTTGTCTTTTAGCATAATTTCTGGTATGCTGACGGATCTTATCTATAGCCACCTCCAGACTTGGATACAAGCCATTGAAATAATCAAACACCTCTGTATAGCCTACAGTCTGCAAAGACTTTAAGTTGCGATATGGATAGAGCAGTCTGCACTCTTCTATGAGTCCATTATCCAGAAAATCATTGACCCGGTTGTTGATTCTGGCATACAGTGCTTCTCTATCGAGTCCGAGTCTGATGTAATGGATATCAAATGGGCGCTCCATGGGGTCGGCAACCCTAAAGCTGGAAAAGGTCTGGCCGGTAGCTCTGATCACAGACAATGCCCTGATCACCCGGTGAGGATTATCTTTGTCTACAATAGCAAAGTACTCGGGGTCTCTCTCCGAGAGTTCAAGTGCAAGGTTACCTAAACCATCTATCTGCACTTCGTCGTTAAGTGAGTCAACGATATGCTGAGGAATGTCCGGAAAATCATTAAGGCCTTCTGTCAGTGCTTTCAAATAAAGCCCGGATCCGCCCACCGCAAAGACGACTTGGTGACGAGTGAACAACTTATCGAGGATAGCTAGAGCATCTCGCTCGTATTGGCCGGCACTATACTCCTGATGGATCGACAGGGAATTAATAAAGTGATGCTTTACGGCTATCAGTTCGCGAGCCGAAGGCTTGGCGGTGCCGGCATCCATTTCTTTGTAAAACTGGCGACTATCAGCCGATATGATCTCTGTATTATATTTCTCTGCGAGTGCAATAGACAGGGCTGTCTTTCCTACAGCCGTTGGTCCACATATGACGAAGAGTTTGTGTTTTTCTTGTTTACTTGTTGACAAAGTCTATTTTTGCTTTAATATTTTAGTAAATATGGCATCCGGTATCTTATATCCCATCTTCAGACCCTTTGCAAAAGTAACAATACAAATTTACTTTAGGAAGCTGCACATCAAAGGAAGAAGTAAAGTGCCCATGGATGGGCCGCTGATCATAGCCAGTAACCACCCCAATTCTTTTGCTGAGCCCGTTATTTTTGCCACGCACTTTAAGCGGCGGCTACACTTTTTGGTAAGGGGTGATGTATTTGAAAACGTCATAATTGCCTGGCTGCTCAGACAGACCAATCAAATACCCATCTACAGAATCAGAGATGGCTATAAAAGCCTGAAGCGCAACAATGAGACATTCGAGGCATGCTACAATAAGCTTGATGAGAATGAGGCCATCGTAATTTTTTCTGAGGGCCTATGTATTCTGGAGAAAAGACTAAGGCCCATCAAAAAAGGTACGGCCAGACTAGCGCTTGGTACCATTGAGACAAAAGGGCAACAAGAAGATTTCTACATATTACCCGTAGGTGTTAATTATACCCACGGTGACCGCTACAGACGCGAGGTCATGGTCAATGTAGGCCAGCCCATAAAAGTAGAGGACTTCTGGGAGGATTATCGCCAAGACGCCAGTGCTGCTGTCAACAATCTTACCCGGAGTATTGAAGACGCTATCCGGCCACTGGTCATTGAGATCGTCGATAAAGAAAGAGAACCGCTCTACAATGACCTTATGGATATTGTCAATAGTATCGAGCCTTATGGTGCTATACCGACCCTAAAGTCGGATAACCAAAGATTCGTCAGGGATCACCAACTGGCGGACCGGGTCAATACCTGGACTAAGGAAGAGACATCCACCATCACAGAAAGTGTCAACAAGCTCAAAGCCAGCTACCCGTCAAATATACCCCATTATTATCTAAAAAATCTAGAGCGCCCAGACTCGTACACCTGGCTATGGATGTTATTATCGCCCATTGGAATTGTCGGTGTGCTTTTACATAGCTTGCCTTTCACCTTATCGCTATGGCTGGGTACAAAGTTCAGAAGGAGCATTGAGTTTTATACCGCAGTGCGGATGGCGTCATTAATGATATTCACTTTGGCTCTCTACCTGGCCTTAGTTATATGGAGCCTGTCATCAGGAAAGTACGAGTGGCTGGGGCTTGTAATTGCAGGCCCCATCCTGGGCTGGGCTGGAGCCATTTACATGGAGAAGCTGTGGTCATTGATCTATCACGTGAAGTGGCGTCTGCAATCCGACAGGTCAAAAATTAGTCGTCTTAGAGATGGTGTTTTGGAGCAAATTATACCATAGGGATGCCCTATTTGTAGAACTGACTACAGTCCTCTCTCAGAAAAATCAACCAATTTACGTTTCAAGTGATTTCTCCTTCCTGCTTTTAATAAATCAAATTACAGTTAAACCCGCTTTCTACATTCGCGATTTCCATTACGGCTTAAATAGAATAAAAATTCATATCACGAGATTATATCCAGATAAGACTTGAAAGCTTCTTGTCATCTTCAAGCATAAACAGCGGAGAGCACGGAGTGCTTGTAGCGTAAACAGCAAACGGAGGCGATAGCCGATCGTTTGCATAAACAGCCGGAGTGAGGCGAATGCTGAACTCAGGCGTAAACAAAATACATCTAATTAGCAACTTGTAGCTTGAAGCTTGAAGCTAAAAACTCTCTACTGCGTGAGGGATTGAACCCGTTTTATGCATTGGAAAATCTATTACGATTTTCCAACACATAAACCGGGTTAGCGATATGAACAGGAATAGCATAGTTAGTGGAGCGCTGTAGGGAGGGGCGACAGGACGGAAGCCACTCAAAACAGCAGCGACACTCTATGGTAGACCTGTGAATACAAGCGGATAGCCCGGCCCGTTGGGACACGCCCAAACAGAAGAACTAACAATTCTCAACCCTCATTACGAATTTCCGATGCATAATTCGGGTTTTGAAAAAACTGTATCTTACACACCTAAAAACAAGGAAGGATATGAGAAGACTGAGACATAAAATTGCAAAGAGAGCCAGCCGGTCGCATGTGCCCATACTAGTCTATTTGGTGGTACTGGTCAGTATGGCTCTGCTGTGGTACTACAGGCACTATGATGAGGAACTGGCTATGAACTTTTTTGCGGAATTATTTGGAGCGGCTTTTACGCTGTTTATCATAGATGTGCTGCTGGTCAGGTCTAAGCGGAAGCGGTGGACGGTGGTCAGTGATGAGATCAATTATCTGGTGGCAAGGAGTGTGCATCGCATCAGAGATGGTCTGTCGGTGCGGGTGTTTAACTTTGACCCGAAGATATCAGATACCTTGTCTCTGAAGGCGCATCTGGAGGAGGTAGGAGTACAGAGGACTGCCCTGCTGCAAGAGCTGGAGCACAAGAATGTAGAAGAAATAACTAGTATGATCAATAAGGAAAGTCTATTCTCGGATCGGAGCTATACGTACTTTAATGAGAAAGCGGATGAGATATGGCTCATTGTCAACAATAGATATACGGATTACTTTGACCCTGAGCTGATCTCTTACCTAATACGACTGAGCATGAACCTGAAAGACCTATGCTCGCACATCCGTCAGTTCCAGAAGAGTGATCGGTACAGGGAGCTGAGCAATCATTACGAAAACATAGGTATAGAAGGGGCGGCCATCACACTTATAAAAGTTATAAATGTGATCAATGACCTCAAGGAGGAAGGCTACTCAGAGTGTGTATCGCTAGATGGAATGCATAAAGAGCAAAGCAGGTAAGGTATGGAAATGAGGGGATGGTTGCTGTTTGCATAGCTACCCTTTCTACATGCGAAGCTTTTTAAATTAATTATATTTACGATCTCAATGGCGCTAATAGAGAGAAAAATGGCGTTTTATAAAAAAACACGACCCGAACATGCATGTGTTAATAGTAGAGGACGATCCGACACTCAGCAAAAACATTTCCGATGCGCTGGCGGCTGAGGGCATGACCACCTCTGTCGTATATGATGGCCTACTGGCGGAGCGATTGCTGGATAGAGAGCGGTTTGACTGCATCATACTGGACATTAATTTACCGTCTAAGACGGGGTACGATTTGTGCCGGGATTTTCGCAGCCGGAACACCGTCACACCTGTGATCATGCTCACGGCATTTAGCGATCTGGACGATAAGGTCAAAGGCTTCGACTGTGGAGCAGATGATTATCTGACCAAGCCATTCTTCATGAGGGAATTGATACTGCGGATCAATAGCCTGGTCAAAAGAACACGATCCGCCGGTGAGCTGGCGGACAGTGATACCGTCAAAGCCGATGATATCATCATCCATACCAAGCAGAAAAAAGTGATGCGTGACGGACAAGAGATAGAATTGACACCGAGGGAATATCAAATTCTGCTTTTACTGACTCGCCGCAAGGGTGAGGTGATCTCTAAGAGCGAATTGATCAAAGAGATCTGGGGCACCTCCTTTAATACCAATACCAATACCATCGAAGTCTATGTCAACTTCTTGAGAAATAAAATAGATAAACCCTTTGACAAGAAAACCATCAAGACAAAAATAGGGTATGGCTACTACATAGATGTGGTCTGATGCTCCAGTCAAAGCATACAAAAAAGATAGACTAAGCACAGGTGAAATGATGAAAATTAGAAACAAGATTTTAATCTATTTTTCAAGTACGGTGATACTCTTGACTGCGGTATCTCTTTTGATTGTATATTGGCTGTTTGCCGAGTATAGAGAAGAGGAGTTTCAGCAAAGGCAAAGCGAAAAAATCAACCTGACCATCGAATTGATCTCAGAGTACAAAGCTATGAGTGAAAACCTTGCAAGCATCATAGACAAGCTAACGATTCACGACTTTTACGATGAAAAAATGCTCATATTTGACCAGGATCTCCAATTGCTATTTTCAAGTATAGATGACCTCAAAATTAGTGATGTCCAGGGCATACTAAACGAACTCTCGGAGGATAGCCAATGGTATGAAAGCAAGCAGGGTGAATACGATATAGTAGCCGTCCTCATCGAAAAAAACAATGAAACCTACTATGCCATCAGCAAGGCCTATGATGCCTTTGGGTATACTAAGATTGAGTATTTGCGAAATGTACTTGTAGGTATATTTGTAATCATGGTTATTTCTGTACTGCTCATCGGTCAGTATCTTTCGAATAAGATCACCAAACCCATCACAGAAATGGCTGATCAATTAAACCGGTTTGACATTAATCAACAAGACACCACTGCATTAAGCGTGCAGAGCTCTTCTTTCGAGCTGGACTATCTGGTAAAGCGGTTCAATGAGCTGCTGAAGCGCACACATGAAGCATTCTCATTTCAGAAGCACACTGTTCACCACATCTCTCATCAGTTGAAAACACCGATATCTGTGCTGGTATCAGAGCTTGAGCGCATCCATACACTGGACAATAAAGATGCCATAAGAGAAAGCATAACCCATCAAATACATAAAGCCAAGTCACTAGGCGGCGTCATTAATGCTCTACTGGAAATCGCCAAGCTGGATGCCGGTCAACCATTGCTTGTTGATAAAGTACGAATTGATGAGCTGCTATTTGATATCATATCAGATCTGCACCATATAGACCCGACCTTTCAATTCAATATCAACTATATACCGCAAGTCGTCGATGAAGACAGACTGCATGTGCAATGCAGCCAGGTATTGGTGTCTCAGCTCTTCAAAAACTTACTATCAAATGCTATAGCCTACGCTGATGTAGCCGAAGCCACCATCACTATAGATGGTAAGGAAGCGTCCGGGCTCTTGGTCACCATAGAAAACACCGGTAAAACATTAAAAGAAAGCGAGCTAAAACTACTGTTTGATCATTTTTTCAGAGGTGAAAACAGTGAAGGCATTCCAGGCTTTGGCCTTGGACTCGTGCTCTCCCAAAAGATTGTTCAGATTCATAACTGGCATATATCCTATGAGAAGGACAAACCCAATACAAACAGGTTTATAGTAAAGATGGGTTAAGAGCCTTTTTATCACTATTAAGTAAATTTTAAGTTCTAATGATATTCATTTGCACTTTAATTAAGAAGTGCAAAAGGATGAGACATATTCAATTTATTACACTGTTTTCTTTAGTAGCGCTGTTACGACCTTTTAATATATGTGCTCAAGAAAAGTCAAAAATAGTAGATACGCTGACTTATGAGACTCAGGCAGGTCTGCCAGTAGCAGCTTCTAAAATATACTTTAGCGACAGTAAGTTTACTATTTCAGGGTTTGGTGAGACAAGCTACATCAACTATCTCGGACCCAAAGATACTCGTTCGCAGGATGTCGAGCTATACAATACCAATCTCCAGCGCTTTGTAGCTTATGCCGCCTATAAGCCAATGAACTGGATGGTATTATATGCCGAGATTTTTGCTGAGCTGGCCAATGACGGCAATAGAGAGTGGCACTTAGAGTATCTACCTGAGGTATTTGTAGATTTCTTGATCAGTGACTACTACAATGTGCGCATTGGTACACACCAGGTACAGACAGGTTATATCAATAACAATGATGAGCCTATTTTATTTTACTCTGTCAACAGACCCGAGGTAGAGCGCATCATCATCCCTTCTCAGTGGATAGATCTGGGTATCATGAATTACGGTAACCTTACAGAGCATCTCAAATGGACATTTTCTTTCTATCAGGGACTTGACCCTCTGGCGCTCAATGGTGGCACCTGGCTCAGGGGTGGACGTGAAAATGTTCTGAGATTTAACTTCAATAGCCTAATTGTTAACCCCAGTCTGACTTACACCGGGCTGAAAGATACAGAACTAGGGTTTAATGGCGTCTGGACACGACTTGGTGACAATGCCAGCATCATACGTGATGGACAGCAAGTCAAAGCTAATTCACATACATACTTAATGAGCTCATATTGGAGATACACATTAGGCAATTGGACATTTATGACCCTTGGCTCACTGGGCTATATTCAGGATACAGAAAACCTACATGCTCTCATCGAACAAAGGACAGAAAGAGAAGGGCAAGTTCTTGGAGAGAACGTCTATGGCTACTATGCAGAGGTCGGCTATGATATCCTCCCTCTCATTCGTGGCAGACGCAGCAAAGACATAAAGTCAAAAGCCAAAAGTCGACTTTATAACCCTAAGGAAGTCAAGCTCCCTGTTTTTGTCAGATATGAAAGGCTAAATACACATCGCACCATCAGTCCAGAGCTTGTAGATGAAGATATCTTCCTCTCCGATCTCACCGCCATCACTGTAGGTCTGAATTTCAACCCCAAGCGAAGTATAGTCATCAAAGCCAATTACCAGTTCAGGATCAACTCAGCATTGCTACCATCGGGAGAAACCGAAGGCGATCGATTTGAACTAGGTATGGGTTTTATATTTTAATGTAAGTTTTGGGTGTGACCCTACGGGTCGGACTATCCGCTTGTATTCACAGGTCTACCATAGAGTGTCGCTGCTGGTGTGAGCGGCTTTTACTTTAAGTGGCTGTGCAAAAAAATATTCTTAGGTAAGGGTTTAATCACAATTTAGCTCGATGCTGAGTCAGGGGCGGCTCAGTTTTATTATCATTTACTAGTTTACTCATTATGGCGATTTTATTCAGATACAGTGATACCGAGCCAGAGGCGGCTCGGTTCCTTCATTATTTGCTTGACATTTAGTCAACCAAATTGCTGCGCACCATTCAGTCATGCACCATTCAGTCATGCACCATTCAGTCATGCACCATTCAGTCATCCCAAAACCATGATAATCAATGCAAATGATTCAAATTTTATATCTATTGGTTCAATTTTGATAGGGCCTAAGACCCTTTCAAGGTAGATTTGTAGTGTGAAAAAAATCATTGGATATTACCATCAATTAAAGTTACTGACCGATGAGATATTAACCACAGTTAATACTGTAGGGCTCCAGTCGACTACTTTAAACCTGGGAAATACCAAGACGTAAAATCACACATTAAACTTTATTAAATCATTTAAAACACAAGTTATGAGATTTATTTTTACAATGTTTTTTATCGTATTGCTACTGCCTGTCTACAGCCAATTAGTGATTGAGTATGACGACTTTCCACAACCTGAGAGCTATGAGATCTTTCGTTTTGTGGCAGATGTCAATAATGTGCAGATACCTGAAGAAGGTGAAGACCAAATTTGGGATTATTCCAGCCTGTCGGTTATCGACAGCAGTATGACATTGTTCTTAAGCACTGAAGGCGATACTACATTTCCAGAAGCCAAATATAAAACGCCGTCCTTTTTACAGTTTCAAGGGTTTATTTACGCTAATACAGAATACGATGGCATAGATGAAAATGGCGCTTATAGAGTTGGCAGTCTACCTCAAGACACCTCTTTCTCAATCACACAAATATCAGGAGGACCAGATGATGTTATCCGATTTGTGGGTTCACCATCACCACTCGATGGCCGAATAGACTTCATTAAGTTTCCATTATCTTATCAAGACACCTGGACGGAGTCATTTATAGAGACTACAGTATTTGAATTAACGGTAGCTGCTTTTGGGCTAAATATGGTACCCGGTTCACGTAAACGAACTTTAACCCAAACACGGACCGTAGTTGGATGGGGTGAGCTTATTACGCCCAATAGAGAAGGTGGTATTAACGAGCCAAGAGAGGTACTGCTGGTACAGGCTAGTGGCATTACACTGGATAGCTTTTTTCTTGCCGGTGCGCCGGCACCACCACCATTAATAGATGCATTTGGTCTTACCCAAGGCGAAATATTTGAAAATGAATTTTACTTGTTTTTTGACCAGCATGACCCATCAAATTTAATGCGTATCAATATCGATGGTGGCGAAATAATTTCAGTATTTTTTAAGCCGGATCACAATGAGATCAGCACATCAGTAAGCGCTGTCGAATTGATACCATCTACAGTCTACCCTAATCCCATATCGCCTATGCAAGAGTTGACCATTCAGACAGACCAAGACCTCACGAATGGCACCTTCATACTATCTGACATGAATGGCAGGCAAGCACTTGTCAGGAGCATTGACTCACTGCCAAATGAAAATATCACCATCTCCATGCCAGGGTACTTAACGCCAGGATTATATGTTTTCCAGTTGATAAGTGGCAATGGGAACATCAGAAGCATAGGCAAGATTAATGTACATTAAGACACATTGTGTAGCACCAATTTTTTGATGAATAGCTTGAACCCTTTATTAGGTGTGTTTCTTCCCTCTCCCTCTCCATATATTGTGGAAAGGGGAGGGAGGGACCAAGCTATACACTTATCTTCCCGAAGTACCCATGAGTAGTTATAAAAGGGGCTCAGCTATACTGCCAATTTTATAATCAAAGCTTCATGCGTGAGGGATAGCAGCGATATGAGCTATAGATCTATGGTTAGTGGAGCACAGATGTGTCGGCGACTGGAAGAAGCCGAACATCATCTGTAGCGACACTCCATAGAGATATAGTGAATACAAGCGGATAGCCCGACCTCCAGATCGACCGCAGGGAGATGTGGAGGGCACGCCCATATAAAAGATAGATGCCGATAAATACCTATCACAATATGGTACGAAAGCTAGACATCATATGCTATTCAAAAACTTGAACAGGTCTTCTTCGACGTCCAGGTTGAGTTTTTTGCGGAGCCTGGACCGGCTGATGTAAGCGCTGGAAGGCTTGACGTTCAAAATATTAGCTATCTCCTTGGTATCCATACCTATCTTGATATAGGCACACATTCTCAGGTCATTTCTCGACAGATTGGGGAATTTTTCTTCGAGTTTGTGGATGTATTCCTGGTGAAGGTCGTCCATTTGTATCTCGAATGATTTGTCCTGATCATCTAGTGACTCATTGAAGATGGACTGGATTTCATTCCATTTGATATTGACCGGTGAGGGATTGGCTTTGAGCTGTCCAAATTTTTCGTTGAGCTTAGAGAGGAGTCTGTTTTTTTCATTAGTAAGTTTAGCTTTAGCTGCCAGCTCTATTGTCTTTTCGCGGAGCTTTTGCTTGAGTTCATCATTCTGCCGGAGCAGTCGTTCTTGTTCTATGAGCATGATTTCTTTCTCATATTTTAGGGCTTGTTCATCGAGTGCATGTTGTTCTTTGAGGATCATGACTCTACGTTGTTTTTGAAGTAGACTTTTTTTCCAAAGATTGAGCAAAGCGACTACTATCAATAAAAGACAGAAATATAAAACATAAGCCCATGAACTTCGATACCATGGCGTGTCAACTTGTAAGATCAGCTGTGATACTGTGATGTGGTCACTTTTGTCCTTTGCTCTAAGGTTAAAGGTGAGTCTGCCGGAGGGCAGATTAACCAGATTCACCTCCCGTTTTTGGCTCCATGATGACCATTCGCTGTTGTCCCCAATCCTGTATTGATACTTCACCCCTTCTGTAAAAGGAGCTGTCCAATTGATGATGATATTATTGAGCTCAGCATCAATGTTGGCATTCTGCTTTATCACTTTGGAAGTATCATTATTGTAGACTAAAAGCGTTCTAAATAGAACCTGAAGGCTATCTCCTGACACGCCGCCATCATCTTCGTCATATACTAATGCAAACCCATTATACACAGGATAAAAATGGATATTCTCCCGGAGCTTTACAGGCTGGTATATACCCGGCAATTGACCGTCCAGCGCAAGGGGGCTTCTCTCTCTATCGTCTTTACTAAACTGTTGTTCTTGAGCATGGAAGATGTATATCGATTTGTCCGTTGTTACGGCGATTTGGTCATTTATCACAGAAAGCTGGGGCATTACTCCTTTGAAGTCTTCCTCCGGAAAAATTTCCCTTTCAGTTGGCTGCAGGGCATCATCTAACTCTGCCCGCACTATTCCAAAGTTAGGTATATTGACCCAGATGGTATTATCGCCTTGTATGATCAATTGATTGCAAGAGCCGAGAATCTCTCCTATTTTTCCTGTTTGTACATAGCGGTTACTTTCTTTTTTTAAGATATAAATGCCGTTGTAAGTACCTGCAAGGATATGACCTTTATGGGGTACTAATGTCCAGACGCCTGGGATGTCACTGACTTGTCTGAAGGTATTTCCCTGCTTGATAAAAACGCCTCGATCATGGCCGATTAGCAAATCATCCTCAATGAGTTGTATGCTCCATACTTGTCCTTCAGTACCGGCAACGAGGTCAAATGAAAATGAAGGATTATCATTATACATGCTTGTTAGCGGCTTAGAATAAAGACCCTGATTCGTGCCTAGATAAAAAGTCCTATCGTGCATAGATGCGGTATATCCGGTACCAAAGTTGCCTTGATTATCAAAAAAGAAAGAACGTTTATCGGCTAAGCGGATGTAAGAAATACCATAATCAAGCCCCAGCCACATTTGCTGATTACTGGTCATATGGACTGAGAGTATGGTGTTATTCAAGAGGCCTTTTTGTCGATTGATTTGATGCATAATTTGACCATCTTCATTGGCCAGAATAATACCTTTAGATACCGTACCAAATGCTAGTTGACCATTGGTCAACTTATCGAAACAAAAGACATTAGCCTCTTTGAGAATTGCAGATAGTGCATTTTTAATTGGTCTGGTTATTCTGCCCTTATGTATGAATAGACCAGACTTTTGTGTAACAACAACAAAGCCGTCTTGGCTTTCATACCCGCCTTTGATATTAGTGCCTGTAGGCAACTTGATATCTGCAATGGTCTCAATATTATTTTCCTTCAAGACACTCAGACCTCCATTTTTGAGAGCCAGATAAAGTAAATCCCCAACTACAAAAGTCGACTCAATACGGTCTGGTGACTGTATCTTAATAATGCGATCATCTTTATGAAAGTAAAGGTTGTGGTTGGAAATAAACAAAATAGAGCCTTTATACTCTTGTATATTCCAAAACTCTTCGCTGATGTCTCCGACTTCCTCTTTGAAAGGATAAAGAGATTGGTATTCAAAATCCAGGGAGCCATTTCTTTTCCATACACCAAAATCAAGATCTGATCCAGTGTAGATGATCGAGTCATTCAAGACCTTCAGAGATCTGACGGACCCTTTACTACCTTTAAATTTTTTCCAAACATCGCCGTCAAACTCGACTAAACCAAAATCTGTGCTAAAGTATATCAACCCATTAGGAGCTGAATCCATACCCCAGGCCTTCCCAATATGACCATAATCAAGTGGCGTATAATTCTTGATAGCAGGACTACCAAGCCTCGACTGTGCCGAAAGCAGCCCGCCCACGATCAATGTAAGCAAACTAGCAATGATATAGGATATGCACTTATTCAATGAGTGATGTTATGTCGTATTAACCTAAATTATAAGTAAAAAGAGAGCCGCCCGAAGGCAGCTCTCATAAACACTAATTTATTTACTGTACCAATAGTTTTAAAACTTGTCGTTTATTATCATCGGTAATGACCTGAAGAAAGTATGCCCCCGGTCTCAATCTGTTGGTCTGTATGATAGAAGTATTCAACGCTCTATCAATGACTCTACCGCTAAAGTCAACAATGGTCATCTCTTTTACTGATTCGCTTAGATTGACCTCAGATCCTGAAAGCACAGGATTGGGAAATAACTCTATCATATCTTCCTCTAAGTCGACTATGTTTGTGTTTACAGAAGTAGCATCATAAAAATAAACATTGTCTACATAGAGCGTGGTCTCACCAGTTGGTTGACCAACCAATATGAATTGAGCAATGTTCTCTCTATTCATTAACCCTTCAAATTCGCTCAAAGGTATGTCGATACTGATCCATTCACCTTGAGCTACGTCGACGAAATCTATCTGATGCTCTGTGTCATCACCCCCACCAAATTCGCCAGAAGGCCCAAAGTCTACCAGCTTCACGCCGAAAAAAGTATGATTGGGCGACCAGATATCGATTCGAAAGTTGGTCATTCCAGTGATATCAATTTGATTGGCTACAGTCTCTATGCCTATAAAGTCAACATTCGTATATAGCTTTGTCGGGTTCCCGTTTATCTCTATATCTTGTAGATTTCCCGCTGACCAATCAGTACGCCATGTATCAACAGGCACATTATCATAAGCATCACTAAATAGTGAGATGACACTAGATGGGTCCTCTTGAGGAGTTGGAGCCGCGGTTGCCGGTTCATCTTCATCACCACCACCATCCGGCTCACCAAAAGTGATATTGTCAAAAAAGACTACATTATCCTGACCTCTGTCATTAAAATCAGGAAAAACAACGATGTGGTCTAATTGGCCTTCAGCATCAGGTGGATTAATAAAACCAGAAAAATCAAAGGTCAACTCTTCCCACTCATTTACTTTCGTATTGGCTACTTTTATTTCACCTTGAGACCAACCTGTTGGAGAGGCTAACTTAATACCCACATCACTAATGACAGACTTCCATACCATGATCCTTATCGTTGAGTTTGTGGCATCTAATACAAATGGACCCAAATCAGGGCCACCTCTGAGAGACTCAACGCCCGCAAACGGCTGACCATCTTGAGTAGCTGTAAACTGCGCAACGAAATCAGAAGTATTTATACCCGATTTATCGGGATTCTCTATGATTTCGAGAGGCGGGTTGTCGTCATTCTCAAACACAGTCCAGGTCCAGTCGGCACCAAAACCATCTGGCTCAAAATCTATCGGCCCATTTTGTGCATTTAAGGTGATCGAGAATAAAATCACCGTTAGTGTAATTGTAAAAATTTTCATAACTAATATTTTAGAATTTCAATAAATATAAACATAACTATATAAAAATAGACAAAGTCTATTGTGCTTTTTTAATATATTTCAGTATCTCTTTTTTGTCCCAGATCCCCCAGTATGCGCCTACTTCACCCTCAGCTCCAACTTTCCAATCTTCATCAAATGACGAAAAATAAAACATCTCTATATCCTCATCAGCTGACCACAGTTGGGTATTGATAAAGTACTTCATCGCATTTATATTGCCGGGGTAAGCATGACCGAGAGACTCACCTTGCGATGGCCAGCCCGTTTCGGTGATGATGACCTTTTTGCCCTGTGCGACTTGCTTGCACTGGTGATACATGTGTCTGGCGTGACCCAGAGCATCCTCACATGAGCTACCCTCCCAGAACGGATAGCAGTTACTAAGAATCACATCACACACTTCGACCAGGTCAGGATGCCTCACAAACTCATAATATGCATCTACATAGCCCACAGGAATATGGGTCACTTTGGATTTGACATGGTTTATCTTTTGTATCAATTCCTCCTTGGACAAGTCTCCCCTGTACAGGACTTCATTTCCTACGGCTGCAATATCCACATATCCATCATGGGCCAGTTTTATAAGTCCCTCTATCTCTTCCTCATTTTTGTCAGCCTCATACCCTATCCATGCGCCTACCATTGTCTTCATACCAAATTCCTTAGCTATTTTTGGTATCATATCATTGCTCTCTGTCGTGGAGAAAGACCTGACCCATTGCGTGTAAGGTTTCAGTATTCTCAGCCTTCGTCTGATCTGTGCCTCAGATATATAATCACCAGGTTTTTGACCTTCCTCATAGAGACTAAAACATAGACCATGCAATCCGCTATTCAGCACCTCCAAAAACAAGTCTCTTATATCATCCTCCGATAGATCCTGAGCCAGCATTGACTTCAATGCCTCACTATTTGGCTTATACTTTAAAAACTGTTCTGACCTGTATGACACTATTTCAATTTTTTAAATGGCTAATAATTATTTTTTATTTGGGCATCACCCCATCCCTCCCTAATGAATTAGGTAGGGATGGGGTCGCTACGTTTCGGGGCTCGCTATTCGCTCGGTCCTTCGGACTCACTCGCATACGCTCGTGACCCACTACACATCGCTGATGCTTTAGAGTATTTAACCCTAATTATGCATAAATTCTAGCTGACCACATGTGATCTAGGCACTAACAAAACATATCGCTTCATGCGTCCTCAATCTTTTCGATTGCTCCATCCTCTTGAATACGTTCGTCGTATTCATATTTAAATTGTTCGTTGACATCCCATAGTCCCCATGATGAACCTGCCCACCCTTCGAAGTGAATCTTCCACAATTCATCGAATGAGGCAAAGTAGAAGAAGTCTACTTTCTTTGACTTAGCCCAGTGACTTACATCAATAAAATACCGTCTTACATTTTCAGTAGATGGTACAGCAGCCTTCACCATTTGTCCTTTCGATGGCCATCCTGTTTCAGCAATGATGACCTTTTTGCCCATTGCTATGTCTACCACTTTTTGGTACATCACCTGTAAGTATAAGCTCGCATGTTCTATACTTACGCCTTCCCAGAATGGGTAGCCATTTATGAATAAGACATCGCAAGCATCCACTAATTCAGGCTTATCAAAAAACTCGTAGTATACATCGACATAGCCCACGGGTATATCTTTTGTATTGTCTTTAATTCTTCGGATGTATTGTATGATTTGCTCCGGCACCAACTCTCTTCTGAATAAAACCTCATTACCGACTGCTGCCATATCGACATAGCCTTCATTCATTAATCTTATTAAGCTCTCAATCTCCTCTTCATTTTGCTCTATATCCTCATTAATCCATGCACCCACGAGGGTTTTCATGCCCATTTCTTTAGCTATGACAGGGATTTTCTCGTTTCCATGTGTACAGGAGAATGTTCTTATCCACTTCGTATGAGGCTTTAATACTTCTAATCGTTTACGGATTTGATCTTCAGTTACCTCATCTCCGGGAGACTGACCTTTGCGATAGGCACTGAAGCATATACCGTGCATTTGCTCATCAAAAGTTTCAGCAAATAATTTGCCCAATGGCTTTCTATCCAACAATGTGGGGTCAAGTGGCGAAGGCAAGTAGTATGGAAACTTAGCAAGAAGGCCTTCTTTTGATAATTGAGATACATCCAGGTCGCCTAAGACGTTACCACCTGTATAACCGGATGGTTTTGGCCTCTTGCGTTCATTCAATTGTCTTCTTATTTCATTTGACTTTTCTTCAGTCAGATCATAATTGCGCATGACCAGTATGGCTATCAGTGTTCCGAGTATTGGCAGACCTGAATAAAAAATTCTTAGACCGGTCACAGCACCCTCTGTCTGAACCTCAGCTGTAGGATTAAATCCCACTAGCGAAATAATAGCTCCACTAAGTAATCCTGCTATAGCAAAACCAAACTTAACCATCCACCAGTAAATGGCACCAAAAATACCCTCTCTCCTTTTTCCATATTGAAGCTCATCCAGATCGCATACATCTGCTGTCATTGACATCATAAGTGTAAACAAACTACCTATACCGAATGAGAAAAAAGGCAAAGCAAAAATAAACATGTATGGTTTGCCGGGGACAAATAAAAACCATAGCAGAATATAACCCACTATAGATATCGACTGCGACAATATAAAGGCTTGCTTCTTGCCCATCACCTTAGACATTCTAGCCACAATAGGAATGACCAAAAACGTGGTTACCAATGCCCCTAGACTACCAAAAAGCGTAGGCCATACACCCGCAGCAGCAGCATCACCATTAAATAAGTAGTAGACTACAATAAAAAAAGAAAAACTTGCGATGGTGTTAAAAGCATTGAAAATCAAAAAGGTAGATACACAAAGCTTCCTAAATGGTACAGACTGAAAAGCTTCTTTAAAGCTTTTCAGAATATTAACAAAACTCTTGCCTATTGATTTAAAATTAAGTGGTGCAAGATCTTTACGATCTGCTGTTGATTCACTCTTTATGAAAATAGCAGGTACCATTGCTAATAACATACATACTCCACCCACCCATACGGCTAGTGTCCGCGTCGCCGTATCTGCATTAGGAAACCAATCCGGATCATACATTACCACCCAAAGCCAGGGCGCTATCACCCATGCCCACTGGCCGATCCACTGTGCCACTGCCATAATATCTGTACGCTCGTGAAAGTCCTCACTCATCTCATATCCCATGGCTACATATGGCACACTAAATACAGTCAGACCTAGATAAAACACAATTGACCACAACAAAAAATAGGTAAAGTTATAATTCACACCGTTTTCTCGATAGAGCTGCCACATGACGATAAAGGCAACCCCCATAATAATAGCGCCAATAAATACGTACTGTCGTCGCCTCCCCCAGATTGATTTAGTATTATCTGAGATAAAGCCCATAATTGGATCAGTGATAGAGTCAAAAACACGCGGCAGGAAAAACAAAATACCCCACATCCAACCCGGAAACCCAAGGTCCTGCACCAGCACTACCATAAAAATACCAAGTGCTGCCGGGAACATTTGGTTGGCCAACATACCTAAACCAAAGGCTATTTTTTGTGCCCATGGTACTTGATTCGTGAGTGCTTTCTGCTCCATGTCTAACCTTATTGATTTAATTAAAAACTATAGTTTGTATGGCTTCGCCATTTAATATGACTTGATTCTCAGCATCCCCAACCTTTATAATTACATTGACTTTTTCTTTATTTTCATTGAATAAAACGACAGCAATGGTGCCATCAGGATTCAAAGCAGCTGTGCACATAATGCTATCACTATCGATATCAAACCCAATTCTCTTTGCTCCCGGTCTGATGTATTTACTGAAATGCTTCATGACATAATAAAGTGGTGTAAAATAGACCTCGTCTTGATCAGGGTCTACAATTACAGGGGCAATGCACCAGTTTTCAAACCAGTTTGGTCCGCCTTGACGATCCAATACCATATTCCAATCCACCCATCCATCGACATGATTATTGAGACAGCCAATGATATCACGCGCATAGCGAAAGGCTGGTACATACTTTGGATGAAAATGCTTTCTCTCTTCAGGAGCCCAATTGTAGCCCCAGTCTGTAGCTTCTTTTGACCAATACCAATCATCATCTTGCCATACCGGCACTTGTGCATCTATGCAGGCTTCTGTCTGAATGAGGTGCTTATCTGGTGCAGCCTCATGCGCATACTTGAGCGCTTCCGGAAAATAATCAAACGTGCTGGCGTACCAATGAATGGCCGTGCCATCGTAGTATTCAGCTGCTTCTTCATCACCATACATTATATCTACCCAGTGATACAGCTCTTCATCTCGGTTTTGATCGTAGCCCATGATTTTTACATTTAGTTCGTGCTCTCTGAACAGTGGTCCAAGATGGTTCTTTACGAAATCATTCATTTCCTCCGGAGTGTAATGCATACTCTCCCAGTTATTGTCGTTGCCCAATGGCTCGTTCTCGACGGTAACCCCCCAAATCTTGATTCCTTGGTCTGCATAGGCATCAACATACTTTTTAAAAAACAGCGCCCATGTTGGGTAGTGTTCCTTTAAAAGCTTACCACCTACCCAGCTGTTATTATCCTTCATCCAGGGTGGTGCTGTCCATGGAGAGGAAATAATCTTAAACCCCTCACTCGATACTTCACTTGCTGATTTAATCATCGGTATGATATCATCCATATCCTCCTCTATGCTGAAATGCTCAAGAGCGGTATCACCCTCTACCGGGGCATATGAATATTGTCCTAGAGAAAAGTCGCAGGAATTAATATGTGTCCTTGTCAGAGAATACCTGGCACCATCATCACTAAAGTATGCATTGATGATTTTTTGACGGTTTTCATCACTTAGCTGATTGAGCAAATATGCTGAGGCCTCTGTAAATGATCCCCCAAACCCTGTTATTTCCTGGTGCTCATCTTCTCTATTGATGACAATATTAACGTCAGCATCACCTTCGATGCCCATATCTATTGCTTCAAATTTTTTCCCTGAAGACGATGTTTCAAATGCTTTAATATTCATCTCATGTTCCTCTTGACAAGACGTGACCAGCATTAAAGTACATGCCAAAGTAAATATCACAGACTTGTATGCCATCTTTTTCATTTTTCTACTATTTGTAAGTGTTCTACAATTGGAGGCATCTCCACAGTTTGCATCAGGAGAGAAGTGTCTCCACCGAATGTCTTTGTGATAGGTTGTCCGTCTCTTGTCAGACCATCGAAAATACCTTTATCCACAAGATCCCAAAGGGCGTATTTTACTTGAGACTTTAGATTGATCAGACCAAAGTGATTTTCGGAACCTTTTGGGTTTGCACTATCCTTCCACTGCTCATCGAATGCTTCGAAGTAAAAGCAACTGACATTGTTTTCATTTGACCACTCTCTCATAAGCTGGTGATAAAGTGCTGACTTGTACTCATCGGTTGCTTTTGATCCATTATGGCCATAGTATCCACTCGAATGTGTAGCCCAGCCCGTCTCGCCAATATGTACAGGTTTATTTTCTCCAATAGACTTCATATATGCAATGACACTATTGTACTGCTCTATTGCATAATCTCTTGACCTGACCATCGCTCTGTTTATGATCTCCTCTTTTTCGAGATCCTTTTCTGTAGGATGGACTCCCCAGAACTGTGGGTTATAGTGCGTATCGTGCATGGGATAGGTATGTACAGATAAGAAGTCTACGGCTTTGATGAGTTCGTTCAAATCATCAACATGATATTCAGCATCTCCACCGCCCCATGAGGCAAAATTGTCAGAGCTGGTAATCCAAATGTCTGAGGGAAGCTCACCTTCTGACTTTAAGCCCTGTAAGTGATTTACCCATTTCAGTATGACCCAAGGTTGTACATAGTAGCTAGTGGCCCATTTCACCATAGCTTCATTACCTACTGCAATAACCTTGACAATATCATCATAAGTATTGGCAAGCTCTACCGCTCTATTGATTTCGATAGCATTATCTTCACTCTCAGCATTGTGATCAAGGGGCAAGTGTGTCCAGGCATTCTTACAATCTATCCAGGCTCCAAGCATGATGTACATTTCAAATGTATTATCCTCTTCTTTTAAGGCTCTGATACTTTTTAGCAGATTTGAGGCTTCCTCCAGATGAACATTATATGTCCTTAGGATCCTGATGCCCATGGCATGCAAGATTTTAAGATCTTCTTTGAGCTCTTCTATTGTAGGCTGGATATCTCTAGTCTTGTGCCTATACCCACCATATGATATGGCTTGATAATCTGGATTACCCAGGATTTCAGCCGCTGTTATAATTTCTTTTTTTTCTTTTTCCATAGAATTACATGACAAAATGATAATTGATAATATTGACAAAGCAAATAATCGTATCAGGTCAAATGACCCTTGACTATGTCTAATCTGATACTTACCATGTCTCATTATTTCAATATTTCTTGATTTACATCTACTTTGACTTGTTTGACCATTCCTGATCTACTAAATATCTCTCTACTCGTCCTATTGTCCATTGTATTACCTTCGATTTCTTTTACAGTTCCATCAGTAAAAATGACGCGTATCCTCTCTTGGTCAGATAGGCTGTATACTACAGGCACCTGACAAACACTAAACATGAGTTGGCCATTTAATAGCTCAATGGCCTCTTGTGACTTATTAACTGTTGTGAAGCTTACCTTTACAGCTTCATCTTGAAACTCTTCTTTTCTCAGCAAGACAGGATTAAACCCGAGGCACCCATCTTGAATGATTATACCCAACTCTATTTGTCGAGAAAGAATATCTTCTTTGACTTGTCCGGTCATTCCGGGTTGCTGAGCACCTTTATGTTTAGGTGTATGGGAATACGGATCCGTTGGGAATGCACCATATAATTCGGGTGATTTGTGTACACCAATTCCCGCCTGAGCCTCGTAGTAGTGATCGAGCATTCTACCTGTCACTTTGGTATCTACTCTTTTATTAATGCCATCAAGGCAACATTCCTGAATGGCTAATAGCAGTTTGGAAACCATGTGCCAATAAATCGAACCAAGACCCTCATAAGCAAAGAATGTACCTGACCTACCTGTAAAGGCCTTGTGATTAAATACTTTCTCAAATATTTCAAGTATGCTTTCTCCCTCTTTTTTAACCAGTGCTTCGTATCCATTTTGTGACAGTTGATCTAATGCCACCTTGAGGTCATTGGCATTTTTGAAGTTGCCATTGAAATGGTAATTTCCATTTATGCTTTTCTCAATGACTTCTGTGTTATTATCCTTTAGCAGTTTTTGTATCAGCTCTGAAGAATTTGCATCTTCCTTGCCGATTATGTTTTTGTGCAGAAAGCCCGGTAGTTCTTTTTCTGGATATAGAAGGTAACTGTACTGATCAGGTCTAAAAAGTGCGCTGGACTTCAGAGCATCCATAACTTTCAAAGCCTCTTCAGGCCTCAGATAAGCTGAACTTAATACAGCCACTTGACCCTCAAGCATTTCATCCAGGTAGGTGAGGCTTATGCCACCTTTCGAGTAAGTCATTAAGTTATATGTATGATAAAGGCCATCACTTCTTTTCCCTTTTTTAATAGTGTGCTCCAAAAACTTAAGACTTAAGTTAAAAAAGCGCTGAAGGCCTTCTTTTGATATGGTACGTTTCTTACCCCAGAACCCTGAGTTGTAAATGTGCATTCGATAATCAGAGCCGGCTTTGCCTAAAGCATCGACAATTTCCTTTCTCTTATTGTCACTGATTTCTTTCTGATCAAGCAGGCTTTTATTGTCTTCGAATACGTTTCTAACTGAGTGATAGAGCTCAACCATCTCATTAGAAATCTGCGTATTCTCAATATCAGTACTGTTAATAACATGCGTAAAAAATGAAAGCATTCTTCTCAAATAGTACAATGTGACCATTGAAACACCATTGCCCACTAGCGCATTGTTAGCGTCATTCCATTCCGGCCTTTGTGTATTCATCCATATACCGCCTTCTGGAATAAAATTGATGAGTTTAGCCAGGACAGTTGCCAATATCTTTTCAATAAAATTCACATGATATATCAGTTCATTGCTATCGGTCAAAAGAGCTCCATCTGCCCCTTTCTGATCTCTTCTTTTTCTTATAGACTTATCCCAGGCCTCATCAAAGTCAATGGTGTCTTTTGGATTTTTGACAATGTCATCATAGGTTTTGATTCGATATGGTACAGCAGCATATACGAAGTCTTCCTTAGATAATAATTCTTTTAATTTTCCGGGGGAGAACTTTTCTAATATCTCTAGAAACTTTTGAAGGTAGATGATTTGATGGTCCCCCCAATAACCAATATACGACCATGGGTCATCAGGTTCAATAGTTTCCCAATCGAAGCCGTCTTTTGTAACGCGGTAAGGATTGTATCCATCAAAAGTAGATGCATTGAGAAACTTATATATCATCGACTCTATAAAAGCCGGATAACTGTATGAAAGGGCTTCCCAATTTTGAAAAATATCACGCCAATTTCCTTCATAGTCCAAAATTTTAGAGCCATCTCTTTCATCCTTTAGGTTTATTGAAAACCTATTCCAAGGCCTACTTGGATCACCATGTCTTCTACTGAATTTAAGTGGTAAATATTCTATGGACAACCTGTTCAAGTCACTATCGCTAATTTGAGTTATTACCTCCATCAATTGGTCTCTATAAAAAGTATTTTCCAATTGATTCAAAACATGCCTGTGTTTTTCAAAAAGCGCTTTATTGGCTTTGGACAGATAGTTAAAGAAATCTTTCTTCTCTATTCGGTAGCCATCATCAAAAATCCCACCCCTCATTATGTTGAACAAGACATTGGAATAGTGCCTTATATCCCTTAGACGATCGCTTGTTCTTTGCATACCATCTGATGCCCTTACCAAAGACATTAAGCTTTTAGTACCTATGGATATATCTTCATCAATATCTTTCCAGAGGCCGTCCTTTTCAGATAGGGTTTGTATTGTTTCAGTAATCTGGCTATGCGATTTATTGACATCAGCCACCATTCTCCAGAACATGTTTTGGTTGGCTTCAATTCTGTTGGATGTATGTACAAAATACGCACCCTTTTCACCTTTTACATCTGACTCAGCAATTAATTTCTCATTATTTCTAAATGCGTCCAACTGTCGGGAGGAGAGTAAATATGTGCCTTGCTCGATACCAAGAGACCAGACGATATTAGCTTTGAGGGCTTCACTAGGTTCTGCTTTATCTACTATGATAGCACTAAGGGCAAATATGCCTAACCCCGTTTCAGGGTGCCATTCATTACGCTTATATGCATCCACCAGATTACTACTGGCATTTTGAAGGTCACTATTTACACCATATGGCAAGAGGTTCTGAAGTCCATCCAGAATCTCAACATTACAAACGCTACCTGATATGTTCTGTAAGGAAGCATCTCTCACAAAACCAAACTTTTCACTTGTACTCCATCTATACTTAAAAATGAGTCCAAGACTGTTGTTGATCTCTTCAAAAATGACCTTATTCCCAAATATGCTCTTGTAAAGGCACCTTTCTATGTCGAATTGCCCTATTTGCCTATTTGACATAGGCTCCCAATATTGCATCTTGTCATCACCTATTACTTTGACGATGGTCTTACTACCGGTAAGCTCGGCCATATCAGTAATCTTATCATCAGTATAGTAAGGAAATAGAGCAAAATCTGCATTTCTTCTTCCTGCGGTAAGACCGCCATTGCTGGAAATAAACATCCAATGGTCAGAGTGGCTTACTATGCTCATAAAAAATGGCCTTAAAGCGTCACAATGGGAAATACATATGTAAAACTCATTGTCTATTTCTACAATGTCCAAAGACGAATTTCTAGTATCTGTTACAGTCTTGTTCAAATTAACGATCTATTTTATTTTCCTATTAATCAATTGGTGACAATCATCATCTACAGCTTCATTGCAGCTTTTGTACAATTGTTATCAATCTGCCAACTTATACAGACGGACATAGTCAATCACCATTTCTTGTGGGTAGACTGTTTGCGCATTGGGAAAACCTACGAATGTTCCACCAATTGCAACATTCAGAATGATAAAAAATGGCTGATTGAAGACATATTCACCGGGCACATCATCTTTAGTAATTCTTTGGTACAAAAAGTCATCGACAAAAAAGTCAATTTGGTCTTCATACCACTCTATTGCAAACACATGGAAGTCAGCATCAAATCGGCTCTTGTCCAATACAAACTTTTTGGTCACAGCCTGTCCTGCAGAATAGCCTGGTCCATGCACAGAACCGTGAATAATATCCGGTTCTTGTCCTCTTAATTCCATGATGTCAATCTCTCCGCATTGAGGCCATCCTATTTCTGAAAAATTAGCTCCTAGCATCCAAAATGCTGGCCAAAGTCCCGGACCATATGGAGTTTTCAGCCTTGCTTCCACTCGACCAAACTCTTGCTCTACAAGACCCTCTGATTTTATCCTTGCCGATGTGAAGGGTTGACCGCCGAAGCTTTCACTCCTTACTGTTATAACAAGGTTGCCCTCACCATCCATAGAAACATTTTCAGGTCTATCGGTGTAGTATTGCAACTCTTCGTTTCCCCATCCATTTTCGCCTGTTCCTATATCAAACGCCCAATTGGCAGGGTTTGGTGATTCACCGGCTTCACCGTCAAACTCATCACTCCAAACCAACTCCCAGTCCCTTGGATCCAGCTTCTGCTCGGTATCTCTTTCGCATGACATTAATGAGATAAAGAGACTCAATATAAATAAGATTGAAGGTGTGCTATTGATTAATTTACGTGTATTCATGTTTAATACATTTAATTACTGTTTGTGAAAAAATATGTTGTCTAGGTATACATTTCCGTTCCCTTCAAATTTAAACTGGAACACATCTGCAATATCCACACCGGAAAATTCGGATAATGGTATATCAACACTTACCCATCCGCTCGTCGGTACTACTAGACTAAATGGAGTTTCATTAGGACCCGGACTAATCAAAGACACCTCTAAAGACGTAGAGTTTGCTGTCCAAAAATCAAGATGTAAAAAATCCATATCAGACACATCTATGCTCGAGGCCAGCTGTGTACCCTGATAATTTAGATTACCATATCTGAGCGTATTACTACCACCAATATTGACTTGAGTTACTACTGTGGCCTGTCCCCAATCAGGGAAAAAGTCAGTACCCGGAACATTATCATATGCATCGCTAAAAATAGATTTTACTTGATTGGCATCGATAGTTGGCGCTGGTGCTGCAGCATCTGGCGTCTCCGGATCACCACCACCAGAGCCACTACCATCATCATAGAATAAAACATTATCTATATAAATATCCGATAAATCCCCGGATAACACCAACTGTGCAAGATTAGCACGACTTTGCAATCCGGAAAATTCAGACAATGGTATATCTATAGTTATCCATTCATCTGATGCAAGAGTTGGGCTTGTTATGGTAATTTCATGAGAGCTATCGTCTCCACCACCAAATTCGCCATCAGGACCAAAATCCACCAGTAGAATATTAAATGCAGCTGGTGGATCTGTATTTTCAGGAGTAAACAAATTCATATGAAAATTTGTCATTCCTGAGGCATCAATTGTTGATGATGCAAATTCAATGCCCACAAAGTTTAGATTTCTATATCGAATGACATCACTACCTTGTATATTGAGAAAGAACTCATCAGCTGTAGAAAATTCCCATCTGGTATTCCATGTGTCTATAGGAACATTCTCATAAGCATTACTAAACATAGAAATGACAGCATCTGCTGGAAAAGCAGGTGTTGGCGACACAGTGGAAGGTCCGCCAGGAATTCCATCGGAGCTAATAATTAAAGATCCTTCAACTTCTACAGAACCCAACTCGGCAGTAATGACAGCTTCACCTAAATCTTTAACTGTAACGAGACCGCGTTGATCAACACTAGCAACTGATGTATCAGATGATGTAAATGTAAAGTATCCCGGCCCTGTATCAAGTGTCCTGTTAACACCTGTAGGTAAATTAAAAGTAGAAATCAACCCCGTTATTTGTATTGTTGACCCGACTCCTGGGCTTTGAGTTACATCCTCACCATCCAAAATAGTAGCTTTACCATGAGCAATTGTACCTAACTTTTCAAACTTAACATCATCAAGCCAAAATGTATAACCTCTGCCATCTATCGGTCCGGCGGAGTAAAACAACAATCCTTTCTCTTGGGTTAACACTTCTGGGTTAGGAATCGGAATCACAACTTTTTTCCAATTGGTCGTGGCAGCAATTGCATTTACTGATGCCTGGTTCAGGGACTCCCCCAGATCATTTCCAAAGCCAATGATATCAATATTACAGGCCATGGATGCTTTCATCCAAAAAGTGAGGGCATCATACTCTGTGAGGTTTCTGCCGATTTCAGTAAAAAAAGCACCTCCTGCATATGCACCTCGTGGGTCATTAGCGTCAGGTACTTCAAATCGCATAGATGCTTCTGAGTTTTCTATAGTAACCTCAGTGTCTACCTGAAAAGCTGCCGGTACAGATCCGCTAAATGCAGCATAATTTAAACCTGCACTGAAGGCGTCAATAAAAACATTAGGATTATTAGGGTATTGAGCCGGCTCTAGTTCATCTATATCTCTACTGCAACTTACAATGAGAAGAAAAGCTGAAATGGCTACTAGACTGCGTTTTATAAAAGTAAGTTTCATTGTTGTATGCTTTATTTGCTGATATTAATTATAACGTATGTTCTTATCTCCCATTCATTACCATTGGGAAAACCTATGGCATTGGGATCGGGCTCTAAATTACCATTAGCGTCAAAGAAGGTTGTAGGCTGGTATCTCGGTGAAAATCGATCAAGCGTCCTGTACGTCACCATCATACCGACTCTGGTAGATGGCATATCAAACCAATCCTGTCTATCAGATGAAAATGACAAATCACCCATAATTTGTAAAGGGAATGTCAAGTTAAAGTCCCGATGATAATCGTAAGGACCCCAGTCGTTGACCTTTACAAATGTGGACAGCTTCAGTCGCTTGTAAATCATTCTGACATCAGCTCCGAATCTAGTAATAAGTCTTTCATCACTACCATTAGCCTGGGCATCTCCACCATAAATATTAGTAATGATACCAAACTCTTTAGTCAGTTTTGAAACGACCCTGGCATGAAACTCCCACAAATCAGCAGCTGGAACAGCACCCGGGAAGGCGAAAGTCGTACGACCATCAGGTAAGATACCTATAGCTGCATCCATTGTTGTTGGATGATGTCTAAATACCACACCTGCACTGATAGCAAGCTTTGAATCTTCTGTCCTATCACTATCCCAGTCATACATGTATGTACCCGGTGTAGGGTCATATGTCAGTAATAACTCACCGGCGACAGTCTCTCTATTTAATCTTACGACAAATGGATCGTCAAGAATATTTCTAGGTCTGGCTGGCGCTGGAGCATCTCCTGGAATAGGCCCCTCTATTGGTCTCTGCCAAAGGAAGTTAGGCGCTATCTGTAGATTGCCAATGAGGTATGTCATACCCGACATGAAGTTGTATTGATTACCACTTCCACTATCCTTAAGACGCCATCCTGTGAAAGTGATAGTGGGATCTCCTGTACCTGACGCAGCAAGACCCATAGCAGCAGATTGCGCATACCAATTAAACTTGCCACCTTGATAGGTTAATTTCATTTTACCACCCCAGGTATCATTGGGGTTGATAGTAGACTGGAAGACTTGCATATCTTTACCCTCACCTCTCACGACTTGAAAAGCTCTGCCCTCTAGAGGCTGACCGCCCCAGATACCACCAACATCAACACCTAATTTTCCAAACTTTCTATTGGCGTGGAGCGTAAGTCTTCTCGTCTTCGGCTGAGGTATGGCGAATGAACTCTCTGTCAAGCCAAGCTGCTCCAGGTCTTCATGAAATATACCTGTAATTTTAGTGCCGGCGACTTCCTTTGAATATTTGACAAGTACTGCAGGGTTGGCTCCCCACCACAGCTGTGGTCCGAAAGCTACCTTTAATCCATTCAATTCTCTTTTTCCTTCTATCTCCATGCCGAAAGGGGCTATACCATTATACACGTCCATCAGTGGTCCGTAGTTGGCTTCTGGATATAATCCAAAGAAATCACCCTCATATCCCCAGTGGTAATGCCCTGTACGATAGAAGCCATTCATTTTGAACATGCGATGATCCCATTCATAGGAGGCGCTGTAGACCGCCACTCTGTTAATGGACTCTAGGTTAGTTAGTCCATTTGGTGTATTGACGGCTACAGGGCGTCCTCTGTTTTCATAGAATATTTGATCAATTGGGTTGGTTGCTACATTCCCCAGGACATTAAAGTCTACGTTTGCTCTAAAATTCGGGGCAGGGTTAGCTTCAATACCAAAGAAAAAGGATTGCATATGATCAAAACCTGTCTGGTCCGGGAAGGTCTGACTGCCCGGTATTGGACTTTGAGGCGTAGAGATAAGGCTTCCTCCTGTATTGAATGTATTTAAAATAGCCGTAAATCGACTCAAGCTGATTAAACTACTTCGTTCGCCGAGAAGAGCTGCCCTGTCTCCGCGAGCCCTTAGCTCTGCATCTGCTAATAGTATATTATTAAAGTGTGCCTGCAATGTGGACATGCTGGCTTCAGGACCATAAGGGTCATAAGCATGAGCTTCTCTTAGAGAATAATATGCGGCTCTTGGATATAATGCATAAAAACCTTTACTATTTGTAGGCCCCTTAGCACAAACTCCAAACCATTCTTCATTCATATTATTCTCACCAGGTATATGGTCGACAAAGTACCCCCCATTTTCCCAAGATGCGTTTGTGTCATGAACATCCAGATTAGTAGTCTGTCCATACTTCCACCATCCATCGCTAAACTGAAAGGTAAATCCTCCTATGGAGTTACCTGCTTTGCCTAGCCCCGCTGCATTTGCGTATATCTCTTCCCAATTGGAAGTCATGAACATGGCCTGCGCCTTTTGATCCTCCTGGTTGGTAATGACATTAAAAGCATCTGCACCAAACTCTGTAAAAAGAATTGGCTTGCCATATTCTTTCTGTACCCTCTCAAATGCATCTCCAAAAGAAAGTCCTCTATACATGTTTGTTCCGAAAATATCCACATCGGGACAATACTTCACTATCAGCTCCATAAATAAAAGGTCACCATTACAAAGCGCTACCGGATGGGCATCATCTATGACTTTCATGGCTTTAGCGGCCTGATTAAACAACTGATACATATACTCAGCCCGCTGTGTAGACTTTCTGTCCTGGATAGGTATATCTTCTGTCTCGGCTCCACCCCAAAACAAACCATAGTTGTTCTCATTACCTAGTAGGTATAATAATAGCCCTGGCGTGTCTTTATATTGGCTTGCTAGTTCTTGTGTCTCGCGCATCAGTAATTCAATGACACGCTCGTCGGAGTATTCAGTATTAGCCATCCATACGCCGCTGAGATCTACACCATATCTTCCAAAAGAATGATTGAGCATAGTGTATATGCCATAAGTCTCATAAATATAAGTTATCCATTTCGGAGGAATCCCAGTATAGACTCTAATGGCATTAACACCCATATTTTGGAGGAGTCCCATTTCATCGTCAAGGGCTTGCTTAATAAATTGATCAGTTTCGTCCCATAAGCTATAGGTGTAATTGGTACCAATGGGAAAATAATCCCAATTCATACCATTGACCATGAAATACTTTCCGTCAACTTTTAATCTGATACCGTCAGTAGAGTTTTCTATTTTGACATTGTTTCTCTGTGCAACCAGCAAAAAAGAAAAACACACAAAGACCAGGGTAAGACATTTTTGTATTGATTCGACCCGCATAGTAAAAATGTTATTCTGTTAAAAAGTGATTATAGCGAACACTAATTTAAGACGACTTATGAAGACTGTAAAATCAACCTCATATATACATTATATATACATAGGCCATGAGGGGTTATATTAAAGATTTAGGCATGTATAGAGCATTGGTTTAAAAGTGTTTTGATCAAAGCTTCAAGTCACTCACTACATTGACTATTTTTCGAAGTATATACAATTTGAGTATAGACTTTAGACGTCATATCCGCTTGTTCAATGGCAAATCAATATTGTCTTTTTTACAATAAGTCAGAAGAAAATCACGTGAAAAACTTATTTTTTATCATTTGATATGCCGGTCTGTAGAGACATTTTGATTTTGCTGCTTAGGGGCATCACCCCCCATTACCATTTGCCCACCAATGTCCTGGTGGGCAAATGGTAATGGGGGTCGCTACGTTTCGGGGCGCGCTATTCGCTTGGCCTCGATTCCGCTATCGCTACATCGAGTCTGGCTCCTGCCGTCGCCACCCCTACACATCGCTGATGCATTAATGTGTTCAGTGTCATAATTCTAAAGCAGATATAGAAACATTGTTCTTTCTTAGATCAGGAGCCGAGCTGCCTCTGGCTCAGCATCGACAGAGCCCTCAAACAAGCATTATAGCTCACTTAGTTACCTGTCGATCATATTTAGCCCGCTATCATTCGCGTTTATAGCAGAACTGGTGGTGGAGATTTTTCAGTAGCTCGTTAATAAGGCGCTTTTATCCAAATAGATCTTGAAAGCCTTATGTCTTCTTCAAGCATAAACAGCGAAATGCTGACTGAACGGTGCTATTAACTGTCTGAACCATGGTTTATAGGATTTAAGGATGACCATGACTATTGGCCTTGTGGGCTGAAAGGTTTGTTTTTATCAGTTAATTGGCCTTATGGTAAGTAATTTATGATCTTAAAGTTTGGATGTCGCACCGTTGGTGCTTGGGGATACTGATCTTTTTTTATGGTGAAGTTAATCGGTTTGCTTTGCTCTAGTTTACCTCACTACACTCGCGTTTATAGCAGAGCTTTTATTACGGGGTTTTAGGCAGCTTTTTAGTCAGGAGCTTTCATGCAAATAGACCTTGAAAGCTTCCAATTCATCTTCAAGTCTAAACAGCGGAGAGCACAGAGTGCTTGTAGCGTAAACAGCAAACGGAGGCGATAGCCGATCGTTTGCATAAACAGCGAAGCGTAAACTTTTAATCCACTTCGCTCATGTTTAACTCACTATCGTTCGCGTTTAGTTCGCTTCGCTCACGTTTAACTCGTTTCTCTCGCGTTTATAGCGGAGCATCTATTACGGATTTTTCGATAGCTTATTAACAAGGAGCTTTTAATCAAATATGACTTGAAAGCCTTAAGTTCTCTTCAAGCATAAACAGCGAAGTGGACAAAGTCCACGCAGCGTAAACGTTTGAGAAAGCGAAGCGAATCTCAAACATTAAACAGCGAAGCGTAAACAACGGACAAC
>SLDF01000209.1 GCA_007125435.1 Saprospiraceae bacterium | reverse complement strand
CACGCTAAAGTCTTGATTCAGGAGGATCGTCTTGACATAGATCATTTCAGAGGAGAAGTAGATCAATCCGACTTCCAATTCAGTGGTAGTATAGAGAATTACAAAAAATGGTTTCAAGAAAAACCTACAGGGGACTCAAAGTTTAGTTTAGATCTGACGTCAAACCTTCTGGTGCTTAATGACCTGTTGACCTATAAAGGTGAAAATTATCTACCAGAAGACTATATCCATGAAGAAGTTCGATTCCTCAAATCTCATATAGACATCGACTTGCACTACAAAGACAGCTTTGAGTCTGCTGACCTATATATTAGACACCTCAAGGGTAAGATGAATATCCACCCACTAAAGATAGAGAATGTCAAAGGCCACGTCTTCGTGAATAATACACATATGAAGGTCAATGACCTGTACTGTAAAATGGGTGTGAGTGATATCCTGCTCAATATGACATATGCACTCGATGAAAGTCACACAACGAAAGAAACACCAAATAAACTTAGTCTGGTGAGTAAAGTTCTGGACCTAGACGCATTGATGAATTATGAAGGCCCTGACAAGGAAGTCGACCATGAAGCTGCGGTCAATTACTTTGAGTTGCCCTTCCCTAATCTTAACTTCAATGCCTCGATTGGACGTATGAATTACCATCAGTACTGGCTTGAAAATGTCACAGCTGATGTCAAAATCAGGGAAAATCATTTTGTCTACGTAGACACATTAGACTTTGACGTAGCAGATGGTCATTTGGCCATGCGAGGTTACTTCAATGGTGAGGATCCTGATAAAATCTACTACAACAGTAAGATTCGCACCAAAGACCTCGATATTGATAAACTTATGATCAAGTTTGACAACTTCGGACAGGATGAGCTCATCAATGAGAATATCCATGGAAGGATTTCCGGTACTGTGGAAAGTACCTTTCGCATGCATCCTGATCTGACGCCAATCATCGAAGAGAGTGAGGCGCATATGGAATTGATCATTACCGAAGGTAGCATAGTTAATTTTACCCCCATGCAGGCCATGTCGAGATATTTCGATGATAAGAATCTCAATCTTATTCGTTTTGATACGCTTCAGAATGTCTTAGACCTCAAGGATGGTAACCTCACCATACCATCTATGAATATCAATTCAACACTTGGCTTTATCGAAGTCTCAGGTCGTCAAGGTGTCGATATGAGTATGGATTATTTCGTTCGTGTGCCCCTTCGGATGGCAACAAAAGTCGGCTGGCGAGCAGTATTCAAATCCAAAAATAAAGACGAGATCGACCCCGATCAAATTGATGATATCATAAAACGAGACACTACAAAGCGTGTGCGATTTCTCAATCTTAAGGTCACCGGTACCACTGAAGACTTCAAGGTCTCTGTAGGTAGAGACAAGTCAGGTCGATAAACTATATAGTTGATTAATGCGTTTGAGAGTTCGCATGGGGAAAAGTAGGAATCATGTTTTTACTACGGGCTTGCATCAGCGCTGCGGAGTGGGTCACGAGCGATAGGGAGTGAGTCCGCAGGACCGAGCGAATAGCGAGCCCCGAAGCATAGCGACCCGAAACGCAGTGGAGGGTGATGCCCTAGTAGACAATATGAAAAGTACCTTATTCCAGGATAACGGCATTTAACTGTTCTGTCACTTCTGTCTTGTCTTGGGTGAGCTTGGCAAAAGATTTATATAATTTTTCAACCGTATCGGTATTGCCTTCCTGGTCTTCTTGCAGTATCTTTTCGTAGATGTCTTTACACTGCTTCACTATTTTCTTGAGTTTAAATCTGAGTATAGCCTGCATAGCGTCTTTCTCAAAGTTTTTTTCGGGGAGGACCTGAGTCTGGAGTTCCATGCCTTTAGCTGACCAATTGGGGCTGTACTCATAGGGTGTCGATATGATGTCTAGCGCTGTCTTTTGGATGTCCGGGTCTTCATGGTTAATAAATAGTTCCTTGTGAACGGGTAATTCTTTCTTATACTGCTCTACGGCTATGTTGAGTAGTTTTTTATACGCATCCTCATTGAAGGTGTGGATGACAGGCTCCAGGTTTGCCATGACAAATTCTGTAAGCGTAGTCTCTTCTTCCTCATCGATATACTTATCGCCATAGAGAATAAGTACCCTTAGTATGTCCTTTTCTTGATAAACATCGCTGTCTTTAGTCAGGTCATCTGTCTGTGCTTGTGGCTTTGATTTTGGATCGGCGATCCATTCTTCTTCGTTTTGGCGCTGCTGACGCTCTTCTTTTTTTCGTTGGTTATAGATTTCTTTCCTTATGACCTTATTGAGCTCTGCCATGACGATCTCTTCATCTATCTTAAAGGCGTCGGCACATTGTCTGACATATAGGGTTCTTTTTATGGCATCAGGAATCTTGGCAATAGACTCAATGAGTTCTTTGATGATTTGACTTTTGCTGACGGGGTCATGCTGGCCGCTTTGTGCGAAGAGGTGCTGTCTGAATGCTATAAAGTCCATAGCATTCTGATCAATGTAGGTCTTAAAGCCACTTGCGCCCTGATCGCTGACAAATGAATCCGGGTCATGATCTCCCGGTAGTAGCACCAGATGGACTTGCATGTCTTTTTCATGGATGATGTCTATGCTCCTGATGGCGGCCTTGACCCCGGCAGCGTCGCCATCGTAGAGCATGACGACATTGTTGGTAAACCGTTTGATCTTCAATACCTGACCGTCGGTAAGTGATGTTCCCGATGAGGCTACTACATTTTCTATACCGGCTTGATGCATGGACAGTACATCTGTATAGCCCTCTACGATGATACAAAAGTCTTCTTTTCTCATCGATTGCCGTGCCTGATAGAGGCCATACAGGACGTGACTTTTCTTATAGATCTCTGTCTCGGGAGAGTTGATGTATTTAGGTGCTTTAACTTGCTTACTTAGTATCCTGCCGGCAAATGCTACCGGCCTACCGGACACATCCTGTATAGTAAACATGACCCTTTTGTAGAAAAAGTCATTACCGGACTGAGCCGTCAGACCACAGTCTTTCAGCATTTGAAGGTCGTAGCCGTCCTTCATGGCTTTTTGGGTAAACTTTATGCGATTGTTAGCACTATAGCCCAGTCGAAAAGTCTTGATGGTAGAGTCGAGATAGCCCCTTTCTTTGAAGTAGGACAGCCCGATGGTTTGACCTTCTTCTGTATTTTTGAGTTCATCTTCAAAATATTGAGCTGCGTATTCAGCCAGGGCGTGGAGATTGTCCTTGGCTTTGACCTCTGCTATCTCTTCATCAGTCATTTTATCCTCTTCTAAGGATATACCATATTTATCGGCGAGATACCTGATGGCTTCCGGGAAGCTCATTTTTTCGTGCTCCATCACAAAGTTGACAGAGTTGCCTCCTTTGCCACATCCAAAACATTTATAAAAATTTCCTACAGGATTGACTGAGAAAGACGGTGTCTTCTCCTGGTGAAAAGGACATAAACCCTGATATCCCGAACCTCGTTTTTTTAAGCGCACGAAATCACCTACCACCTCCTCTATACGGGCAGTATCAATGACCTGGTCTACACTTGTCTTCTTGATCATAGCACGAGATACTATTTGATGTGTCCAAAATTACATATTTATTGGAGGTGTAGTTGTTTGCAAGGGTTGTTTTTTAATTAATCTGTTACTAGATGTGGAGGTTTAGTGAAAGACAGCACTTACTTTCTGATACGTTTTATTTAGCGAAAGGGGAGTAGTTAAACCATATTTTCATTTTACATGCCTCAATCCCCACGTTACTGCTTCACCACCTTCTCTGT
>SLDF01000213.1 GCA_007125435.1 Saprospiraceae bacterium | reverse complement strand
CCCGATTTATGCATTAGCGATTTCTATTACGGCTTAAAATCGACGAAGGAGATTCACGAACACAAATAAAGAAAATAAAACAGCGTGAGTAAATGGCTTCAAAATAAGATGCTTTGCTTGATTTCGCTCATTCACCATAGGGGCGATTATGATTCAATCGCGAAATCACTTATTTTTTCGCCATTTAAACCCTCACTACGAAACCCTAATGCATAAAGCGGGTTTAAGGATCAATATCCTCGCTCTCTTCCGGATATAAATAGGCAATGAATGCTTCTTCATATTTAAAAATAGTCGCCATCATGTCTTTAATTTCATCTTGCGTTACTGTATCCCAAAATGCTTTTAAATGGTCGAGACTAAGCTTAGTATAATCTTCACCATTGATTATTTTATTGACCAATTGGGAAGCCCAAAACCTATTGGTTTGACTATCTGTCCTGAACGCTTGTAATTGCTGTTCTTTGACCTTAAGAATGTCCTCTTCCTGGGGGCCAAACTGTCTTAATGTATCAAGGACTTTAATGGCTTCATCCATCAGCATTTCTGTTTTACCGGGATCACTTGTATAGCCCATCGACCATTCAAAAACATCACCATACCGATCTAAATAGCCGGATAAATAAATACCATATACTCCACCCAGATCCTCTCTAATTCGTTCGCGTAATTTGATCTGAGCTATAGAGATTGCAATTCTAAAAATTTTATTAGTCCGTTCTTCATACTCCATATCTCCCTTGAGTTTCATTGTCGACATGGATTTCTCTTCAATTCCTTTATTAATGGTATGCTTTAATACTTCCGTCTCTACATCTACAGGATGATACTGTATTTTATTTTCAGAACCGCAAGTCGGTATCCGACTCAGATGGGATATTATATATTGCATGAGCTCTTCCTCATCTGATGCACCTACGAATACAAATTTATAGCCTTCGCTGCAGCCGAAAAAAGTTTTAAAAATATCATATGAGCGAACAGGGTCTACAGCATCAAGATCATCGGCCTGATATATACGCTCTCTTAGGTTTCCTTTTGTATAAATTTCATTGACCAGATATCGGAAATAATAATCTGGATTCTCCATATCATTTTGACGCCAGGACTTATTTTCTGATAGGGCAGATTTAAATCCTTCCTCTGTCATGCGAGGAGCAGAAGATAATAAATACAGTTTTTCAAAGAAAGCACGCAAATTACGCGGAGATGAAATGCCAATCATTACATTGTGATAATTGCTTATTATCGGATATATGTTCATGACTTTGTCTAATTCAAACTTTGATATGACCTTAGCATCCCACTCACCTACACCGGAATTTGTAACGATATCTGTACTTAATAATGTATGCAATAAATCTTCGTCAGATAATATTGACTTGCCTCCGGGCTTCATTGCATACATATACAGTTCATCGTTTTTAAAGTTTGTAGGCATGTAAAACACTTCAATACCGTTTGGAAGCTGCCACGCCACCATATCGTTAAATTCAGTTTTTTTCATCGTATATTCTAAGCCATCCGGTGTCAAGGCCTCCATAAGAAATTCCGGAATGTCTTCATCTGTATATGCTCCGGGGTCAATTTGACCAATCTCGTCTACCAAATTAAGCAGTTCAGACTCATCGGGTAACTCTATATTTGGAACTTCAGGTGTCATTACAGTCAAAATCAAATCATCAGGCCTGATCCAATTGCTTAAAGACTCATTAAAATCTGATAGGGAGATGTCATCAAGATACAGCATGGTATACTTCATCGTCTGATCGGCACTCAAGAAGGGAGATGCCTTTAGATAATGTGAGACCAGACTATTTACATAATATTGAGACTCACGTTGATCTTTTTCCAGAACGAGCTTTTCAAGCGAAGTTTTTACGGATGATTTGGCTCGTTCTAACTCTGACTCTAAAAAGCCATGTAGAAGTACTCTCCTATTTTCCATAGCCAATACTGCCACTGATTCGCTTATCTTATCAGGAGAGGTATAGCAGACAGAACTATACGCATCGATATCACCTACCGACGGATAGTAGTTGGCAAATGCAAACATAAAGGGAGGGTCCGACTTTTTCGTGTAATCCTCTAATCTAGAGCCAAACATATTTGCAAATAGTCTTCTCAAAACAGCTTCTTTATAACCTTCAACCGTGGCGATCGTCTTCTTCCGATGTCTATATGACATTTCTACAATAGTCATATTTGCCTCTTTATCAGAGGCGACTTTGACCAATTTACCGGTTTCTAAAGGAAGACTTTCTCTGACTCTGTCTTTCACCACATCAGGAGACTTTAAAAATGCAAACCTATCTTGTATCTGCTTTTCCATGTCGGCTACATCAATATCTCCAATAACTATGAGTGCCATCAAGTCCGGTCTATACCACTGTTCATAAAAAGATCTTATGGTTTCATAGTCAGCGTTTTCTATAACCTCGGGTATTCCTATGGGTAAGCGATTGGCATAGTTAGAGCCGTAAAACTGAATTGGATAGATTTCATTGCCCATTCGCTCGAAAGGACCAAGCCTCCCTTTATACTCTGCCATGATAACACCTCTCTCTTTGTCAATCTCCTCAGGATCAAAGCTCAACCTGCCCGCCCAATCCTCAAAAACAAGAATCGCCTTATCTAATAGATCAGGATCATCGCTTTTAATGTCCACCATGTACACAGTTTCATCAAAACTTGTGTAAGCATTTAAGTCTGCACCAAAGCGAGTCCCTGTTTTCTCTAAAAAATTTATCAATTCATTTTTTTCAAAATTCGCGGATCCGTTGAAAGCCATATGTTCAACAAAGTGAGCCAGTCCTCTTTCGTGTTCATCTTCTAAAATTGACCCTACATGAGTTGCTAATCTGAAAGAAACCATGTTCTTCGGCATCTCATTCTTCAGTATGAAATACTTGAAGCCATTGTCTAATTGGCCTGTTATTAAATCTTCATGAACGGGCAGATTCTCTTGCCCTTTTGCATACATTGCAAATATCAGGAAGTACAATAAATAAAACTTAAGGAAAATGCGCATAATGGATATTTTTTAGGTTACAAAAAGATATAATACACTTATAGATTTCTATCCTTAGTTGAAATGTAACTGCCGTCCATCATTTTTTTATTAAAGTGATAAAGGCTTACTAGTTTTGGATCGGTTGCATTTAATTGTGTCGCTTTGGGCACCCCCAGAAAAAACGAAACTTTGAAATACACCCTGTTGAATAGGAAAGGAATGCAAATACCCACTAGGCAAATAAGCTCATTTTGGATTGGACAAATAAATGCTTATTGATACATGATCATCCCTTTCCGAGATTGAATGGAAATTAATTTAGAAAACTAGCTGCTGTTTCTTCACGACTTCATCCCCCTCACAATCCCAACCAACTTCTTTATACACTTATACCTTTGTGTCTTTATAGAGTCAATAGTGGAGTAGTCGACCAGCTTTTGGTCCAGTAGTTCTTTGTCTTTATAGCCTTCAAAGAAGGTGAGCTCTATGAGTTTTCTCTCTCGGTCTGATAGTTGTAGAAGTGCTTGTTCGATGAGTTCCCATTTTGGGGCGTATTCAGTTTCTATTGGCTCTTGAACATCTGCAATATCGTGGGATAGTTCATTGTAGCGTCCGTTGCGACGATAATAGCAGGTAGCTCTGTATTTGGCGACTTTGATCATGTAGGCTATAATCGGAGTGCCGTTGTAGACGTATTCTTTATTCTTGACTTTCTGGATAAATATGGATATGGTGTCCAATAGCAATTCTTCAATATCCTCAAGACTCAATCTGTT
>SLDF01000240.1 GCA_007125435.1 Saprospiraceae bacterium | reverse complement strand
CTTCATCTCTATTCTCACCAATAGATGTGGCGTACAATACAGATCCATCTTCATCTAAAAAACGGACTTCGTTTGGCAGTACTACCATTTGCTTGTATGCATAGACCTCAGGTCTGAACTGCCGACTCGGATCCAAAACCGTAATAGACTTGATGCCTCCAACTGACTCATCCCAACTGATAAGAACTTGTTCATCTGAGAAGCTTTGCTCCATGATGATCTTTTCATCATCATTGTAGTCCAGAATGGTTTTGCCTGCAGGCAGAGCGTAAAACGCCTCCGTTGTTTCCCTGTAGGTCGCGAGCGGTGTCCACCCCTCCGACAGACCAGGTACAGAAGGCGGTGGACTGGGTAAGGTCTGGCTATGCGACAAGGTAAACAACAAAAGCCCTAAACAGGCCAGAATTGTCCGCCTTGCCGATAACCGTGACTCGATCATTGCTCCAATACTTCTTTTAGCAGTAAGTTTTGGAGAGGTTGTACTTCCGTAAGCTACATGACTTCTGCCCGGAAGTAACTGGGTAAAAAACTTTACTTGTGTTTTCATAATAAAACAATTTTAATTAAGAATAAATTACGAATAATTATTCTCAGATATCGTGCCAAACAGCCAATTTAATAGAAGCTAATGTGTTTTATTATGAAATTTTATTTTACAAAATGTGCCATTTTGGTCATTTTGTTCCATTTTGGCACATTTTAGCCTGATTTGAGCCAAAATGGCACGTTTTGCAGTAAGAGATTTTTTTAGATGGATATTAAGACTTTACAGGTTCTATTTCATTTTGTCGCTTTGGGCATCACGCCGACGATGACAGGAGGAGGGTGATGCCCCCCTACAAACACAAAATATCACTAATCGATAACAAGAACAGCGCACCAGCTCACGGCCGATATTGGCTAATCCTGCGAGCGTTCCTTTATAAATATATTGAATGTCGTCCTGGCTTGTAGACTATTGAATAGAGCATTATGGCCCATGCCTTCTAATTCTAAAAACTGAATGCTTTGACAATCGCTGCAGCTCTGGAGATCATCTTTGAATCCGGGCCATGAGTGCATCTGGATGGGTGAGTCTTCTAGCCCCTGTACGAAGAGTATATCCGATTTGTACCCTGATGTGAAGTGGAGCAATGATCTTTCGAAGTATGGCGTCGGGTTTGCTGAGGGTGGACCATATTCGCTTTCGAGCAGTGAGCAGACAAGCCCACTCGGCAGTGCGCCATTCTCCTCGAGTGAGCAGCGAAAGACGAGATTGAGCGGCCCAGGGGCATTAGCGATCACACCATCGGTAGCATGCATTGTATTCAGTCGGGTGACGATATAGCCCCCCTGAGAATGACCGGCTATGAATACCTTCTGTACGTCTATCTCCAGCTCAGCTTCTGCCTCATTTATCAACCATAGTAGCGCAGCCTCAGCCTGCCGTATATTATCACCAAATAGTATGTCCTCCTGAGGATAAGCTACACTCACGACCATGACATCATCCCTGTCCAGGACCCTTCTAAACCCATTGAGCGCATTATTAGCGGCTTGCATGATCAAGCTGTCAAAACCCACTGTACCGTGAAAGACCATCAAGACATCGTGCGCATCACCCACCGGCTTATCGATGATCACATCCACAGATACCCCATCATAGCTGATACTTCGTGTCATTGTATATACAGGCCCTGGATCCTCATCTACTGTAATGACCTCCGCCCGGCACGCCACCATAGCCACCACCATGATGAATAGGCTCATTTTGCAGCATACTCCTTTTATGATTTTCATCTCTGTGATTTTTACTAGCGTCATGGGCATGAAGATACTTATTTTTCTTTGGGCATCACCTTCTATGTCCGTCTCATCTTGGGATGAGTCGGACATAGAAGGTCGCTACGCTTCGTGGCTCGCTATTCGCTCGGCCTCGTCACTGCCCCGAGGGGTCGGTGCAGCACCGAGTCTGGCTTCGCATACGCTTCGCCACCACTCCGCATCGCTGATGCAATACAGTAGAGTATGACAACAAAAGTCAAAGGTCGCTTTGAAAGATAAAAGGATGATGATAACGAAGGGTCGAAGGTCTAAAGGTCAGAAAGTCGAAAGTCGATGAGAGCCAATGTTTTTTTGTAAAAGGTAGAAGGTAGAATGTCTGAAGGAGCTTAGAGGCTTAGGAGCTTAGGTATAATTGCAGAGCTTCTAGTGATGATTTTGCGATATCTTTTTAAATCAGAATTTCTATCCAAATAAGACTTGAAAGCTATCAGTCATCTTCAAGCCTAAACAGCGGAGATAGCAGCGCTATCGCAGCGTAAACGTTTGAGAAAGCGTAGCGCATCTCAAACATTAAACAGCGAAGCGTAAACAACCCGCAACTAGTGACTGCCCATGAGACAGTCAGGAATACAAGAGTGTAGCCCAACCCCGCAAGTTAGTAAGGGGGCACACCAAAGACATGAAGCCTATAAAATCGCAATTCATACTTCAATATTAAAAGCTGTAGAAATCTCGCTATGGAAGTAATCGCTATCAATGCAAGGTAAAACAAATATTTATTTGCATTTTTGGGGGATGGTATATTGTGAAAGATATGGGTAGATTTTACGATAAGATGATGGGGCGGGGTTTTCTGGTGCAGCAGTTGTCGATTACTGAGATCGTCGGCGCTTATAAAAAGTCGTTTTTGGGCTTGACGTGGATGTTTGTGCTTCCTTTGTTGGCTGTCGTGATATGGGTATTTCTGAACGGTGCGGGAATCATTGATCCCGGAGATACGGGCATGCCTTACCCTGCTTATGTTTTACTGAGTACGTCGATATGGGGGTTTTATCTGGAGGCGTACAAGTCGACCAGCAATCTCCTGGTGACCAATGGTCGGATGCTCATCATGGCAAAAGTGCCTTTCGAGCCGTTTATCACGCAAAAGATTGTGGTTCATTTGATCAACTTTATCATACCGTTTTTGCTCAATGTGATTGTGTTGTTGTTTTTTGGCATCCGGTTTTCCTGGTGGTCATTGCTTTTCCCTTTGGCATTGGTTCCATTGTTTTGTCTGGGGCTAGCTATCGGCATGTTTACAGCTATACTGCGCATCATAGCTGTAGATCTGGGTACGATCATCGATGAGGGTATGAAGCTGATGATGTTCCTGACGCCTGTGGTCTATACCGCAAACGTAAGTGCCGGATACCTACAATCTATAGTGAAGTACAATCCTCTGACTTACCTGGTCGGATTACCGAGGGATGTATTGGTGTCAGGGCATATTAACCACATATGGGCCACAGTGGTATGCGCCTCTGTATCTATTTTTATATTTTTTGTAACTTACAGGATGCTTATCAAAGTGGGCAGGCGAGTACTGGAGAGACTGGTCAATAATTAATACAAATGGAAGACAAAAGTGTCAAGGATGATAATACCCTCATAAGCGTAGAAGGCGTCTCAAAGAAGTTTTGCAAACTGCTGAAGACCGGACTTTACTACGGCATGGTGGACGTGAGCAAACAGGCGCTGGGGCTGCCATTAAGCACTTCACTGAGACCACATGAGTTTTGGGCTGTTGACAACATCAGTTTTCAAGTCAAGGCAGGTGAAATCATATCCGTCATAGGTGCTAATGGATCAGGAAAGACGACACTTATGCGCCTCATAGCTGGTATTTATCAGCAAGACCTGGGCCATATTTTTATAAAGGAAGGCTTGAAGGTAACACCTATTTTTGCACTCAATGTGGGTCTAAAAAATGAATTCACCGGACTGGATAACATAAAGCTAAAAGCTGCCATATATGGTATGACGGCTCAGGAGCTGAAGGAAAAACTGGATTTTATCATTGACTTCTCTGAGCTCAAAGACGCTTTGCAAACACCTGTAGGTAATTATTCTTCAGGTATGAGGGCGCGCCTGTCCTACGCTACAGCCATTGCTACCGAACCCAATATATTCATCATAGATGAGGCTCTGGCTGTAGGCGACAGCCTGTTCAAAACGAAGTGCTATGAACACTTGGAAGAATATGTCAAAGATCCCGATAGAGCTGTACTTTATGTCACTAACCGGATCAAGAAGGTCATGGCTCTAGCGCACAGAGTATTAGTCCTGAGAAAAGGTCAATTGATCAAGGACACGAACGACCCCGGTAGCGCTATGGAGTACTACATCAAGGATGTACTAGGTGACAACATCAGCGAAGAGCTGAAGGAAATCAAATTAATGAAGGTGCGATACTACGAAATGTAAGAATGGACAATATACTCAAAACATCAGTAAGGTCTGGTCCCGATTTTCTGGTCATTGGTGCTCAAAAAAGTGCTACCACCTGGCTGTACAGCTGTATGCGCAAGCACGAAGGCCTATACTTACCTCCGAAAAAAGAGATTCACTATTTTGATCGTTCCAAGAGCTACTCAAGTTCGTCTGTGCTCAGTGAAGCCTCTCCTCTGAGAAGATATAACCTTTTGACAGCCGCGCAGGCTTTAAAGACATGCTTCAAAAAATCGAGTAACTGGGATGATTTCAGATGGTACTTACATTACTTTTTTAGCTATTGCAACGACAAGTGGTACAGGAATCTATTCAGACGAAGGCAGCCTCATCAAGTCGCAGGTGAGGTAACCCCCGGTTATTCCATGCTCTCAAAAGCCGATGTTGCTAAAGTCAAACAGATTAACCCTCATCTCAAGATTATCTTCATCATGCGCAACCCCGTCGAACGAGACTGGTCTGCCTATCTGATGAGACTGCGGAAGCACCAGCTCAATTACGATGATATGGACGACGACTATGTTTATCGTTTTTTTGAGTTCGATGGATGCCGTATGAAAGGTGACTACCTGTCTACTCTGCTCCATTGGCAGGCTCACTTTCCGAAGGAACACATCTTCATAGGTTACTATGAAGATGTGAAACAAAATCCTATTAATTTTTTAAAAAGCGTTTTTGACTTCTTAGGTATTAGAAAAACCGATAGTTGGGATGTTTTCCCATTGAGCAAAAAAATGAATGCAGGTGATAAGAGGCAAATTCCTGAGCGGTTCAAAAGGTTTCTTAGTGAGAAATATGCCAATGATCTTTTAAAAATATGGGAATTAACACAAAATGATCATGTTAAAAACTGGCATGATGAAGCTCTGAAGTGGAGTGAGACAGTAGATTGTAATTAAATTAGTTGCATGTATGTGGTTTTGGAAGCGTAAGAAGAATATAGGAAAAGTATGTCTTTGCACAATTACTAATAGTGCATTTATACCTGGAACTTGTGTAATGTTGCACACATTTTTTAAATATAATCCTTGGTTTGAAGGAGATGTGATTATAGTAGATCATGAATTAGAAAAAAGAGATAGAAGTTTACTAGAAGTTTTTCCAAATGTCAAATTTATTACTCCACCTCCTGAACTGTCAAAAGCTGTGGAGCCAATCTATAAAGTACGACCAGATATAGCCCATTCTAAAGTACAGTTTAACTTGTTGGCACTTTTCAACTTGAGTGGGTATGACAAATACATATATGTAGATGGTGATGCTTTTTTTCAAGGTAATATTTTTAACCAGGTTAGTAGAGTGAAGACGATTATGTTCTCACCGGACAGACCTAGTCATCTTGGAATAGCCAGAGATGCCTGTACTTATAAAATGGCTCATGACCACGATGGCAGCAATAAGTATTGGTATCAAACTTTTAATACGGGTGTTCTTATTGCTGATGATACTTATTTTACTCAAAGCGTTTACCTCGAAATGCTTGACCTACTGCAGCCTGATTTTTTTCTTCCTCTCAAGCGCTCCGCAAACGACCAGTATCTTATCAATCGCTATTTCAGGGAAAACTATTATCCACTATCAGCCAAATACAACTACAGGCTCGGACTGGCATCTATACTTGAAAAAGAAAAAGGTCTTACTTTGGATGACGCTGCTATTATCCATTTTTCAGGAAAGAAAAACCCATGGATACCGGACCACGTGTTATCAGCAACACAGAAAGAGCCTCTGTATGTAAAAGCTTTGTCTAAATGGCTCAGTGAATACGAATCTTTTCTTGCTACACTCACACAACATAAAAACTAAAAAGCACTATGGTATCAGAAAAGGGAGCTAAAGAAGTTTGTCTTTGTACGATCATCACACCGGATTTCATGGCAGGAGCCCTTGTGATGTTACACTCATTTTTTGAACACAACGATTGGTTCAAGGGTGACATACTGATCTATGGTGAAGGACTTCGACCCAAGGACAAAGAGCTTCTCAGCCTTTTTCCTAATATCAAATACCTGGAGCCCGATCCTGAAGTCCAGTCCAAAATTGAAGACATACTGGTGCACAGGCCAGAACTGGCATATAAAAAAATGGTCTTTTATTCATTGAATCTATTCAACCTACCAGGATATGATAAATACTTCTACATAGACAGTGATGCGTTCTTCAATGGGAGTATAGAGGAGTTGGTGCATATGGATCATGGATTGATGTGCTCATTAGACTTTGCGACTTATAAAGGATTTGCAAAAAATGGAGAGACTTTTGAGCTGGAGAGAGAGCCTGATGACAGTGACATATATTGGCACCGAACATTCAATGCAGGAATTCTATTCATTGATAAAAAACTGGTCAACAGAGCAATATTCGAAGATCTATTGGCCCTATTAGCGCCGAAAAACTACATAGGCCTGAAGCGACCAACAACTGATCAGTACCTACTTAATCAGTACTTCAGAGAAAGTTTTCATGCCCTGCCAGGTATATATAATTATCGAATCAATATCTCACCTCAAATACAGGAGAAAGAAGGCTTTAGCCTGAATGATGCAAAAATCATTCACTTTCCCGGACCTAAAAACCCGTGGATGGCACACCAGGTTATAGATACGGTTGCACAGCAACCATTGTATCTAGAACCTCTAAAAATGTGGCATACAGCCTATCTAAAAATGCTTAGTGATCTGAGGACTAAGGCTCAGAAAGCCTGATTAATTCAATGGATAAATAATTCTGGTATGCCATTCAGCAGGATCTTCCACTTCCTCTGGATTGGTAAGATAGACCTCTATGGCTACATCTCCGGCATCTATATTATGCTTTTTGATGTATTGATCCATTGCCTCATGTGGTGCTGCCAGCCCTTCATAGTTGCCTATGTGATCTGTCTGGAGTGCCTTACCACCTTCTACAGTCAGATAATCGAAACCTCTGATTTCTTCTGCTGATGCATCTATGGGTAGGGCTACCATCATTTCTGTCATTTGTTTTTCTTCATCCCAGACGAAGTATAGATTGGTCGCAGGTCCAGTAGGCTGAATACCAGCCTTCGCCAAAGCTGGGTATAGCGTTCTATAAGTATTGGCATTAAAAGAAGCCATATCCGACCATTTCATCCGTCCTTTCTTTCCTATGTACTTTTGAGTAGGCAGGTCAACCTCTCGGATCCGATAGTTATTTACGACATGGTGCTCCACAATGCTATCGCATCGCGATTTCAGGGTTTCGAGACCTTTTTCAAAGTCATGACCAATGCTATTTTTAAAATAATTGGACATAACGTTCATTGGCCAGCTCAACTCACTTGACATTCCCCAGGTGACCTTGACGCCGCCATCATGATCATCAAATGTATAATAATTATCAGCTTCAGACTCAAAAGGCTCGATAAAGCGTAAGGATATACCTACAGAGTCGTCGTCAATGTAAGTAATCTCTTGCATACCCTTGCCGGCGTCATCATTACCTGACCAAGTGTAAATCGAACCAACTTGAGCAAAATCACCTTCATAGTTGACTTCCATATTTGGGTCCATTTCTGACCATGGACTCCATTCTTGAAAATTATCCCAGTGAACAGTTTCTTCAAAGACAATATCTCTTGGTGCATCTATGACGATTGATTTTTCGACATTGTAATTTCCAGATGCGATCAAACTGTAGATAAAAATTAAGCCTACAACGATTAAGAGTGTCCAAAGAATAAATTTAATGATTTTCATGGTGGTAATTTATAGTAATAATAGCAAATGCAGCTAAATATAGTACTTTAATTACAATTGGCAAAACTATTACTAACATATCTGTTGCTGCCGCTACAGAGCAACCATCAAAAGGCAATACTGTCAATTTAAGGCTGGTCATTCACCCCCACTCGTGTGCTTTTTATCGAATTATTTCAGGGAAAACGTTTATATTGTGAAGGATAATGGCGTTTAAAAAACAATAAAGCAAGAGATTATGAGATATTTTTGGTGTATGACTATTTTACTTGGCTTATCAGCTATGGCCACCGGTCAGATGGACATGCCGGACCCTGATGGATATATAGAAACGAACCACGAAATCCAGGTCAATGGCAAGACGATAAAGTATACAGCAAAAACAGGAACACAACCCGTATGGGACGAGGACCTGAAAGTAAGTGCCATGGTGCATTATACCTATTACAAGCGTACTGATATAGAGGATAGTGAGACCAGACCCTTGATGATTTCTTTTAATGGCGGCCCCGGATCGGGTTCTGTATGGATGCATCTGGCATATACAGGTCCTTATGTGCTCAATATCGATGATGAGGGTTACCCACTCCAACCCTATGGCGTTCGCAAAAACCCATATTCAGTTTTAGATGTCACAGACTTACTGTACATCAATCCAGTCAATACCGGTTATTCCAGGATATTAGACAAAGACGTAAAGAAAGAAACCTTCTTTGGTGTGAATGCAGACATCAAATATCTGGCCGATTGGATCAATACTTTCGTAACAAGAGAAAACCGCTGGCGATCACCCAAGTATCTTATTGGCGAAAGCTACGGTACCACGAGAGTATCAGGCCTCGCATTACAATTGCAAAATGCCCAATGGATGTATCTCAATGGCGTTATCCTGGTATCGCCTACTAATCTCGGCATCAAAAGAGATGGACCTGTAGATGTAGCCGGGCGCATACCATACTTTACCGCTGCAGCCTGGTATCACAACGCCCTGCCTCCTCAGCTCCAGTCGTTGGACTTGACAGAAGTGCTGGAACACTCAGAGCAATTTGCCCTAGATTCTTTACTGCCGGCACTTGCCAGAGGTGGATTTATAGCACCTCAGGAAAGACAGGATATGGCAAAGAGGATGGCTCACTATTCCGGTATATCTCAAGACTTGATCTTGCAGCACAATCTGGATGTCCCAACCTATGCATTTTGGAAATATCTGCTTCAGGATGATGGGTATACGATAGGTCGCTTAGATTCCAGATACCTGGGTATAGACCGCATGGATGCCGGTATGTCACCAGACTACAATGCAGAGTTGACCTCATGGTTACATTCATTTACGCCGGCTATCAATTATTATTTCTCACAAATCCTGGACTTCAAGACAGACGTCAAATACAACATGTTTGGCCCGGTAAGGCCGTGGGACAGGTCCAACGATAAGACTGGCGAAAATCTAAGGCAGGCCATGGCCCAAAACCCTTACCTCCATGTCATGATACAGGCAGGGTATTTCGATGGCGCCACCACCTATTTTGACGCAAAATATACCATGTGGCATCTTGATCCAAGCGGCAAACTTAAAGATCGTATGCGCTTTGAGGGCTATAGGAGTGGTCATATGATGTACCTCAGAAGGGATGACCTCCGTCTGGCCAATGATCACATTAGGTCTTTCATTGAAGACACATTACCAGATGAAGGGCAGCCGGCAAAGTATTGATGGCATTGATTTATCCTGATTTTGTCAGACTATTGTGTCTTAATTACAGAAACTTACACTTCGTCTGGTGCATTTCAAAATATCGATTTTTCGAGTCATGCATCAGCGATGCGGAGTGGTGGCGAAGCGTATGCGAAGCCAGACTTGGTGCTGCACCGACCCCTCGGGGCAGTGCCGAGGCCGAGCGAATAGCGAGCCACGTAGCGTAGCGACCCGAGGACGACAGGACGAGGGTGATGCCCAAAGCAAAAAAAAACCTATACGACTTCTTAATTCAAGTACATTCTTAAGATTTACAAAAGAGGATTTTTATATTTGTGTCAGATTCATCTACATGTGGTTATCTGTATGAGCAAGCATACATAAATATTAAAATAGGAATCATGTGAAAATCATGAGCTGACGCGCAACTGTAAATTGGATTGATGCCTTTTATCCATCCTTAAGTTCATTGTCAAGATTTGATGAGAAGAACGATAAAAGTCCAATAAGCCAGGAGACTTGCCCGATGTAGAAAGATATTGAGCTTTCGCGTAATAAAGTTATAATATCAGAGTCAAGAAGTTATTCAATCATATTTTGACTTTTGAGGTACAGACACCTTCTAATGCTATCGACACTGATCATATGTCGTATTGTAAGTTCTGCACAGCAGGACACATCCTACGTATTGGATGAGGTGATCGTGGTAGACAGGACTTACAATCCTTTCCAAAGCATTGATTCATCAATGTTTATGCTTTCTCCTGTCTCCAATATTCTAAAGCAAGAGCCTCAAATTTACTTGAGAACATATTCTCCCGGTCTATTACAAACAGTAGCGCTGCGCGGCAACGCTCCACACCAAGTCGCTATACTATGGAATGGTATTAATCTTCAAAACACAATGCACGGTGTCTACGATGTGTCACTACTCCCTATGTCAGCAGGGCAAGTCAATATATCTGAAAACCGAAAAGTAGTCACTGCCAACAATGGCTCCAATAGAGGTATAGATATCTCCCCTTCTTTCGACCACCAACCCGTTTTGACTGCTGATGTGGCCATGAATACCATCCAAAATGATCATGCACGAATACTACTATCGCCCAAAAATAACCAATGGCAATCCCGGTACTTTGCCGAACTTCAACATGGACAAAATCGGTTCAATTTTCCCGATCGGACACAAGCCGGAAGCCCCCGCCGCACCCTTCAGCATGGCGAATATACTATAGGTCATCTGGGAACAGATCAACAGTTAAATTGGAAAAATCACCAATGGAATGCTCATGTCTTATACACTGTTGCAGATCGTAACATTCCACCGAGTCTTACAGAAGGCAATCGCTTTTCCAATCAGAAAGATAGTGCATTAAGAATAGCTGTAGATTATGCTTACCAATCAGACAAATGGAAGTGGAGCGTCCAATCTGCACTTCTGACTGACGCTATACAGTTTGACACCTTCTATCACAAGACGACAACCTGGATCAATCGCGCAGAGATTGGCTTTGACCTGGGACAGGGGTATAGCCTGGAGACAGCATTCGTACAAGACTTACAGCGTGTAAATTCCCTATCACTGATCGACGAAGCAGGCCGATCTGTTCATGATGTCAATGTTGTCCTTTCAAAAACATGGGCAGGATTACACGACTTAGAATTTATTGTAAAGCAAGCTGTACTCGACAAGCGTCTTTTACCTTTTCAGGGAATTCTAGATTATCGGTTGCAGCTCAGCCATTGGTCTAGTACCAGTATCCGAACAGGAAAAATTGTTCAGGTCCCCACTCTTAATGACCTGTACTGGGCTGGTTCTGGAAATCCTGATTTACAGGAAGAGGTCAGCCGATTTATTCAGAACCAATGGACATTTACTAGTAAGGCATACGGTTGGTCTCTGACCGCTTCATTCGATACCGAATACAAATGGATAGATGACTATATTCTTTGGGTGCCCCAGGCCAATGGTTTATGGACACCATCCAATGTGAAAGCTGTAGATATCCTTTCTATCGTGACCAGGATTCAAGCCGGCAAGCAGATAAGGCACCATACTCTTCAATGGACAGGTGAAGCCCATTTTCTCAGTGCACGCAACAGAGTTGTCTATCACCCCTCACAGCGACACAGCATTGACAAACAATTGCCCTACATGCCTATCTGGAAAGCTTTCTCCACAATAGAGTGGCAATCAAATGGTTGGTATGGTGCATGTCGGTACAGCTATGTGTCCGAGCGATTCCAAACCTCAGACAACAGACTTTCATTACCGGCATATCACTTAGTAGACATCTCTATAGCGAAGCATTTCGAGTGGAAAAAGAATCGATGGACAGTAGCTATAGACCTAGAAAATATATTTGACGTATATTACGAACAATTAGCCTTCAGACCTATGCCAGGGAGGATCCTTCAAACCCGATTTACTTACCACTTAAAATAAAAATTATGCAACTCACAAATCCATTTTATGTTTCAAAATCTGCAAAGAAAAACACTCATTACAGATTCCCATCATTCACGCTTTTACTCGTGTTGATGACCATTCTTTTTACAGTCTCGTGCACTAAGTCTGATGATGAAGATGACCAGTCACTTTTCCAAAACAGTGGACTACTTGTTGTCAATGAAGGTCCTTTTCAGACTGGTACAGGCACCATTGATTTTATAGACATGACCACAGGCAGGGTAAAAACCAACCTGTTTTCAGAGGCTAACGATGGCCAGATAATGGGTAATATAGCTCAGTCACTCCTCATCCAGGGAGATACCACATATATCGTTGTCAACAATGCGAACAAAGTGGTTTTAGTAGATACAGAGACATTCCGCTTTATCGGAGAGATCGGCCAGTTACCACAAGCTCGATTTATTCATGTCGAAGGTTCTACTGCCTATGTCAGCTGCTGGGGTGATGGCTTTGAAGGTAAGATCGCCGTTATCGACCTCAATACACTCTCTGAGACACAATCCTTTCCGGCAAGTGGGCCTGAGCAGTTTATGAAATCCGGAGATTTTCTTTTTGTCACACTGACCGGAGGATTTGGTAACAGTAATAAACTCGGCCGTATTCATCTCAGAGATCAGGTCTTTACAGAAGAGTTCACATTATCAGATCGCCCCACCTGGATGGCTCAAGGCCTTGGTAATAATCAGTTTTACATTCTCTGCAGTGGATTCAATGATTTCGCCGGTACAGTTACCAAAGGTGCTCTATGGAAATTTGAAAATGGCCAGGTCAACCAAGTAGCTACTGCCGAAAACGGTGCTGGTCAGCTTACCTTTATACCCAGCGCCAGTGGAGAGCTTGCCTGGCTTGAAGGCAACACACTTGTCAAATACCGTACCCTGAGTGAGTCCAAAGAGAAAACTTCACTAGACCTTGTCGCCCCACGAGCAATGACAGCTATCACATTTGAAAACACATTAGCTATCGCTGATGCTGTAGACTTCAATTCTGCAGGCAAAGTATACCTCTACGACACCGATAACCTCACACCTCGCGACACATTCGATGTAGGCATTATCCCAAACCAACTCATCTATATATTGAAGTGATTACGATATTTCTAGTTCTTTATTACCAATAGTTTTTGGGCGTGTCTCAGCCATCCCTCCTCTCAATAATTGGAGAGGAGGGAAGGCTGAGACCGGGCTATTCGCTTGTATTCACTACATCTCTATGGAGTGTCGCTACAGATGATGTTCGGCTTTTACTTTTAGTGGCTGTGCAAGAGAATATTTTTAGGTAAGAATTTAATTATAGTTTAGCTCGACGCTGAGCCAGAGACGGCTGTATTTTTTTATAATTCATTAGTTGGCGCGTTATACGGACTTCTCATTAGAATACGACGACGCTGAGCCGGGGGCGGCTCAGTTCCATCACTATTTGCTTGACATTAAGTCAACCAAATTGCTTCGCACCGTTCAG
>SLDF01000165.1 GCA_007125435.1 Saprospiraceae bacterium | reverse complement strand
TTGATTGACCAGTTCAGTATCTTCAATTGATTTTACTCTGAAATAGTTTTTACTCTCTTGATCAACTGCTGATGATGTGTATACGATGCCGTCATCATCTCTGAATTCTACTTCTACCATTCCAAGTTCAGGCTTCCTGTCTAATTTAATCAACTCACTTCTAAATCCGGTAAAACAAGGATCTATTATATTACCATCCTCGTCTAGCTTCACAAACATTGATACAATATTTTCACTTTCTTTAGACACCGAGGTCATAGTATAATTATTAGATTCTTTAATGACCCGCTCGGGGATTGTGCTTTCATTATCCCACCTTATGTTAATATTACCAGGCCGGCGAGTATCAAATATGGGAGATATCATGTTCTCATTCACGTCCCAACCTAATAAACTGTGATCGCCTTGAATGGGTACCCATTTTTTACAATATGTCATGTCGCACAGGTCGCTGTCAAGTAGTTCAAGGCATACGGCTTGAAGTTGTGATGGATTAATGTCGCTAAGAACAAGTTGTCCTCCGCTTACATCTATACTACCAGTTGACCATGATGCTTTATCAAAGTAGGACTGATCATATAGAGTATTAACTATATAAAATAAAGAGTCTGTAAAGTTCTCAAATGGAATATAGTCGATATCACCAATAGGAATTTCAAATGAACGATCGCCAAATAAGTCTTCATTGAAAAATACTTGTTCAAATATTTTTATTCTCAATGAAGTAGAGTCGATTTGGTTATGAATAGAAGACCCGACATATCTAATACTTTGATCATTGAAGTCAAATTTTGTTGAAACCTCAGCATTTCTAAGATCAAATTCAAAAGCCGAACCATTTATATCCATTAGTGCTCTAAATTCTGGCTCATGGATTATTGGCTCCGGTAATTCGAGCTTATTACACCCTACTATTAACAATACGATTGTCAATAAATAAAGAGACAACTCTGCAACGTTTAATTTACGACCTATCCTCTTTCTCATCTTTAATTCAGCTTGCTGTTCTTTAATCATTTTAATCTAAATCTACAATCAAATCCAAGAATCCAATTTCTTATTAATTTTGGATCAATAATGTCATTCGTGTATGCCATTTGATTGAAGTCAAAATACTGGCCATAATTATTACCGATCCAATCTGATGGTCTGTATTGAGCAGAAAATCCAACTTGTACATTTCTACCTAATGTGACCATATACCTCAATGAATAGGAAAATGAAAGCCTATTAAAAGTTTGATCGTCCATCCAGCCTCTTTCAAGACTTTTATAGTTTGATTCATATCCTGTGCCATCAACTTCCCATGGATGCAAATCTTCCCTAAACTCCATATCACCAAATACGCCTAATAGCACAGCCGGTAAGAGTCCCGCCGATAATTGGTGCTTACCTGTTTCAAAACCAATCATTAGAGGCACTTCTGCAATAAATACAGATGATGGTCTGAATACATAAGCATTCTCTCTACTATCAAAGTCAAAGCTCAATTGTGTAGATGCCATCGAAGGCGAAAAATTGCCAGATCTGATGGACAAATTGACACCAGTCTCCAAAAATAATGTATTGGTCATGAAGCGTTGATACACTCCACCAAAGCTTAACCCTACAAAATCATTAGGCCTTCCGGACTCTGAAGGGTAAAACCTGATAGCAGTAGCAAGGAAATAGTTTTCTTTCTGTTTTTCGGGATAGAAGCGATCACCAATATCCTCGTCAAGCCACTGCCCTACTTCTATGCTATTTTCATTGTAAGCTATCAATGCTAAATCTACTGTAGGTATTTGTTGTACTTCTGTTAAAGCAGTATTATCCTCAATCACTTCAGAGTCATTCAAATACTGCATATCGGCATTTAATGCTGACTGAGAAATATCATCTGTCTCCGTACCAAGCAACTGACTATATTTTTCTCCTTCTTGTTGGTACACTACCATTGCACTAGAACCACTATCTGCATTAAAGGACTGGCTATCCTCTGACTGGCTATTTTCACTTTTTAATTGCTGCTTACTTTGTGATATTAAACCTTCTACATTACTTGATATAATCGTTTCATTTTCATTTGAATAAGAATCTGCGTCGTTTTCTGATAAACGGTTCTCATGCACAATAAATGTATTGAGTACTTCTTTATCTGTTAATTTAGCTTGAAAAGCAGGAAATATAAATAGAGCTACAAGTCCAATTGTCAGCAGCAAAATACTACCGATGAAAACTTTTTTATAAAATGCCCTTTGTGCAAACTCCTGATCCAGAAGAACCTTAGCACCTTCCCAATGCTTTTCATCAAATTGAAAAGATTCAGGCTTGTAAGAGTGCCTCATTAAATCATCTATATTCATATCTACACTGCTAGTTTTATTAGCAATTCTTTTAATTTCTTTCTCGCTTCGTGTAAGTGCCATTTAGACGTACCTTGACTTATGCCTAGCACCCCCGATATTTCATCATGCGTCAATCCATCGAATACATACATGTTTATGACTCTTCTTGATGTTTCAGGTAGCATATTGACTGCTTCCATGATGACATCTACGTTCATATTGCTTTCACCCAGATTAAAATCAGCTCCTTCATTTACTCTTTCAAAATTCTGTACGTTGGTATCAATGTGCTTTTTATGTCTATTTTCTTTATGGTATTCGCTGATGATGGTATTAATCATTATTCTTCTAATCCAGGCTTCAAAAGGCACATGGGGCTTATAAGAGTCCAGATTTGTCACGATCTTAAGAAAGCCCATATTTAATAGCTCTGCTGCTTCATCAGATGATTTACCATATCGGTAGCATACTGACATCAGAATACCATAGCATTGCCTGTAAAGCTCGTAGTGAGCCTTACGATCATCTTTTTTGCATCGTTCTAGTAGTTCTTTACATACCATTGTTAAGCTATACAACAAGACATTTGCTCTATTTTTCTAATGCCTTTTATCCCGTAATATACACTTTATCAGGAAACCCACTGGGTAAAATCACCTCAATTGTTACCTGCTAATTATAACATCTCAGCCATGCCATTACAAAACTCCCTTTATCACCATTCTAATCCTCTTTTCGTATCTCCAATCTATATTTCAGATTAAATGTCGAATTTCGCCAAACAGCGACATATAAAAGTCCCATAACGACAACACACAATTACATTCATGTCTATTTACTCTATGTAATGTGCATAGGTTGGTATATTGAGATAAAATAAAAAGAAATCCTTTATCTCCAGGGTTACCACATGATGATAATTTTTATAAATAATAAATCTGATAAGCCGCTCACAGGCTTTTTATATCAATATTCTGACCGGGCTTTATCGGCTTATTAAGATACTTCACCACAGCTACAATACCATGGTTGGCTTGAAATTCATCTGTAAGTGCCATCTGAATTACCTTGAAAACATCACTTGTCTGACCGCAAATTTGGGTACTCATACCATTGACTGATATATCGATACCCTTTGTGTCAGCTACTTTTCTTATAAATCTGATAATGACATCTTCATAGTCATTTTTTAGAGGGTATAGAGATATTTCTGCTGTAATAAAAGGCTCTTGATTGTTCATGATTTATGTTTAAACACAAGATGTAAAAATAGATTACTCATCGACCGGGTGCATTTCATTTTGTCGCTTTGGGCATCACCCTCTTCCTGTCGTCATCGGGTCGCTATTGAGAGTCTGAAAACAGCCATCTTAATGACCCCAAGTCTTGCTCTTTTGAGTAATCTCTTCGAAAAAAAAATACTTACGGAGTCAGGCTACCCTTGATGCCATCTTCAAAGTCTAGACCGCTGCACTGCTTGATAATTTTACTTTATACTTCCT
>SLDF01000338.1 GCA_007125435.1 Saprospiraceae bacterium | reverse complement strand
TCTGCCATAGAGTGTCGCTGCTGTTTTGAGTGGCTTCTACTTTTAGTGCCTGCTCAAATGTATATTCTTAGATGCAATTTTAATTATAATTTAGGTCGACGCTGAGCCAGAGGCGGCTCAGTTCCTTCATTATCAGATTGACATTTAGTCAATCTGATTGCTTCGCACCATTCCAGTCAAGCCCCTCCCTCCAGCGCTCCACTAACTATGCCAGCCCTGTTCATATCGCTGCTATCCCTCACGCAGGAAACCAGTTGTCGGTTGTCCGTTGTCAGTTGTCGTTTGAGGTGTTACGGGTTATCGAGTATCAAAAGTTTAACGCTTCGCTGTTTAATGTTTGAGATACGCTGCGCTTTCTCAAACGTTTACGCTGCGTGGACTATTTCCACTTCGCTGTTTAGACTTGAAGATGATTGATAGCTTTCAAGTTTTATTTGGATAAAAAGTCCTTGTTGACAAGATGTCTAAATCTCCAATTGAAGCTCTGCTATAAACGCGAGCGCAGCGAGTTAAACGTGAGCAAAGCGAACTAAACACGAACGATAGTGAGTTAAACATGAGCGAAGCGAATCAAACCCAGGGCTGACGCCCTGCGCTATCATGATGTCGCCACTGCGTGGCTGAGATTTGGTTTTAATTTAGTATTTAGTCACACAAATCATCTCTCAACGTTATTCAGGGAAGTACATCTTTTTCCTTTTGACTTTTGTCATGATTCCTTGTGGCTAGTTGTTTACGCTTCGCTGTTTAATGTTTGAAATGCGCTTCGCTTTCTCAAACGTTTACGCGATGTAGTTTAGTGGTTAAGATGGTCAAGTAGACTTTAATTACATGATCTGGATGCTGAGCCAGAGGAGGCTGTATTTTTTATAATTTATTAGTTGACTCGTTATAGGGACTTCTCATTAAAATACGACGACGCTGAGCCGGGGGCGGCTCAGTTCCATCACTATTTGCTTGACATTAAGTCAACCAAATTGCTTAGCACCGTTCAGTCATCTTCATTATTGGATTGACGTTTAGTCAATCCAATTGCTGCGTAACATTCAGTCATGTGTCACAAGGAGAGGTCTCTGCCTTTGTTTTTTATATTGTGATAGTCAACCATAAAATTAGAGCAATAAGGCTTCATGATGAGCGTTTTGTTTCGGGGGTTGCAATTGGTTAGTTTAGCATAGTGTTCGCTTAAATTTTGCTACATGATGGGTTTAGCTTACTTGTTCATAAGTTGCGTAGTACCGGCTATGCTCATTCTTTACAAGTCTTCTAAATCACAATCCATTATGCTCCAGCTCACTTTAGGAATTATTAGAGGTAGCCTTTATCGAGTAATAAGGGAGTATAAGCCATCAGTATGAATAGAGTTTAACCACATAACATAGTCCCCTATGAGTCATAAATACTATAAATACCTAATAAGTAGCCATATGAGATCACTTTGGATATGTCTTATATTACTGGTGGCTAATAGTGCCTTGTCCCAGAATAAAGGTGTATTTGTCAACTTTATGATTGGTAATGATTTTTTCTCTGCTGACCCGGTCAACAGTTTGTCCCTATATGACCCATCAAATGGTATCATTGATGTTAATACCGGACAACCACTTACTGTGCAGGTAGGCTACTTTATCAAGCGTTCAAATATAAAATATGGACTTTCCTATGGCTTGACGCATAGAGTGGTTCAGGTAAGATTCAGTGACAATCCACTAAATAATAAGATCGGATTTAATCAGCATGCATTGTCTTTGTCCATGCTCTATTGCATACCTGTAGATGGAAGTTTTATTAGTGGGCTAGAATTTGGTGGAGACATTGGGATTGCAGTCCAAGGTGATGTTGACAACCTCTTATTTGATGCCACAGTGCAAGAAAACAGCAGTTTTAATGTTTATAACATGTATTTTGATCAGAGTCAATTCTTTTTACCTGTATATGCCTTATACGGTCAAGTAGTAAGACCTTTAAGTGGCGGTAGTCGTGTTAATTTAGGAATTGGGGTGTCGGGTCAGATTGCATCTGGGTACTCTTTATCTGAGTTCTCAAATACCTTTCCGCTGGGAGAAGGAAACGCATTGTTTGAGTTTAACTATACTAATAGATTTTTGATATGGACACCATTTGTAAAACTAGGAATAGACTTTTGAATCTGCTGTCCTTAGGGAACTTTGCAGTAGTATTCGGATTGGCTTTTTTAAGTGTCAAGATCGATGCCACTGGCCAAAATAACAGGGGGCTAGAGTTTACCGCCGCCTTGGGTGTTGATCGAGATATAAGTCAGTTTTTTGGTCAAATACCTGAGTTAAGTATAGATGAAGGGAGGGTTTATGATGTCACTTCAATTTTGCCTAGACACTTTATGTTTAGATATTATAGAAACCACAATAAATTAAGATTTAATTTTGGTCTGGGCATCCTATCGCGATCCATGCAAATAATTAAAGAGAGATTTGGCTCAAAGGAGAGAAGGCAATATACTCAGCTTACGCTTTCAGCAGGCATGCATTACAATAGGAAGGTAAATGAAACTATTGACTGGCAAATAGGTGTGGAATTAATGGGGGCCTACAGACAAAACGATAGAGTTATAGATGCAGGTTCAGGTGGTAGTAATTTCTCCTTTCCCGATCTTGCTAATATTCGTGCGAGAGCAAATGAATATAAATTTGGTACTGGGCATAGGTCCATTTTACCGATGTTTCATGTTGGAGGTCAAATTGGGATAAGACCATTTGATACAGAGACCAGGATCATACTTGGCATTTCACTGTATGGGCAGTTTTCACCGGGATATGCATTCAGTTATAGCCAACATTTATGGGAAAATGGCTCTTATTCATCGATTAGTGCTAAAGGGCCGGATTTTTCTATGTGCTTTCCTGCACTAGTGCTAGGCTTTGAAATTTAACCCTCATTACGAATTTCTAATGCATATGCTGGGTTTAACCTTCATTACGAATTTCCAATGCAAAATTCGGGTTTAAGTAATCTCAATCAAAACCAAGATAAACCGATGATCGATACCATAATATTTGACCTGGGAGGTGTGTTAATAGATTGGAATCCAAAGTACTTATATCGAAAGATTTTTGATACGGAGGAAGAGGTGGAAGACTTTTTGGATAATATTTGCACTTTCTCGTGGAATGAGGAGCAGGATGGTGGGCGTTCGATTGCAGAGGCAAATGCTCTGTTGATCGATCAATACCCTGAGCATGAAGACGAAATCAGAGCTTTCTATGGCAGATGGACAGAAATGCTGGGAGGAGCAATCGAGCCTATGGTTGATATTTTCAAAGCCTGCAAGGCTAAGTCTGAGTACAATGTTTATGCTTTGACCAACTGGTCTGCTGAGACCTGGCCAATAGCCTGGAGTACTTTCCCATTTCTTCACCAATTCGACGGCATAGTGGTGTCCGGGCAAGAGCGACTCAAAAAGCCGGACAAAGCCATATACGAACGCATCATTTCCCGATATGGCATAGAGCCTCAAAAAGCAATTTTTATAGACGATAATTTGCGAAACATTAAAGCTGCAAAAAAACATGGCTTGCATACCATCCATCATCTAGACCCCGATAGTACGGCCGATAAACTAAGAGCGTTGAAAATCATTTAATGAAATGGCTATCTTTTTTAGTGTATATGGCACTTAAGTCCTTTTCGGCTATTTGGGTAGTAGTGAGACTTTGATTTTCACAGTTCAAAAGATTGGGCAGAAAGAAGTGTGGGGACTAGAAAACTATATTAATTTTGCCTTATTGATTATGGTGTAAGCCCATTAATTAAAAAATCAAATCCTGAATGAAGCGTTTATTCTTTCTGTCACTT
>SLDF01000002.1 GCA_007125435.1 Saprospiraceae bacterium | reverse complement strand
AATACAAACCCTGCTCCCAGGATTACTAATACTGTACTAATCTGTACTGCATAGTCAACCAAGGGGGAAACCTTTCCGGAACGTTTATATTTTATTGTAGTTTCTATCATAGGTACCTTGTACTCTGGATGAAGCTTTTTTGATGCTGATTTTTGCTTTATCAATTGAAAATGTATCTAACTCCCAGTTGCATTTGCCATACATCAAGGGTAGTAGCTGTTCGCAAAAAAGATTCTTGAGTAATTGTGTTTCCGACAGGATTAAGCTGATAAGTAGGAATATTTGTGATTTCATCGATATCAACTATCGATATGGGTGAATCATTAACAAATGAATATCCAATCCCCCAGTTTCTATTTATCAAATTCGTGATATTGATTATGTCCGCTCTAAGCTGAAGTACATTTCTTTTTCCATTAGTTTCAAAAAAGAATTCCTGAGTAAAGGACAAATCTAGCCTTCCGGTTGCAGGAAGTTGTACTCCGTGTCTACTAGCATATTCACCTCTTCTGCTGCTCAGGTATCTGTCTTGATTGATGAAGTTGTCAAAAAGTTCTCGTTGTTGCTGAGGTGAAACAACTGATCCCCCATTGAGCGTCAATTCCCTAAATTGCATATTTTGCAACTCCTGACTTGTAGGCACATAGATCAGGTCATTACCGGCTATTTGATCTCCATTGGCATCTCCATTATACGTGTAGGAGAATACTCCTTGATTCCCAAATTCAAAAAACATGGAGATTCCACTGGCCATTTTCAATCTTTTACCATACTCCTTTCTGTAACTTATGGTTGATATCACTCTGTGGCGCTGATCATCCAGTGAAAACCCCAGTGTAGGATAGTTTCCTCCATTTACGCTCTGGATATTCTCGTACGAGAGGAAATGCTGTGTGTTGCCATCAGCCATATTCTTTGAAACAGCATAATTGTAGGCTACCGAACCATGGAAGTTCTTGTTAAATTGCTTAGTCAACTGCCATGTCAAACTATAGGAATAACCCATATCTGTATTGGTCATTACGGTAGCATTGGAGACGTTTTGGTTCAATCGATTGGCTTCATCACTAAATCCATAAATCAAACGCTGATCCGGACCTGCAAGATTTCTCTGAGCCGGCCTTAAGTTAGAATCGTAGAACAACAAATCAGCCATCTGTTGGGTATAAATCGCTTCAAAAGTACCCACTAACCCATTGAAGAAATCTTTGTCAATACCAAAATTACTTCTCCAGACCTGAGGGTTTCTAAAGTTGCGATCAATATATGCTATTTCATATGTATCCGGGTCTTCAAAATCTTGTGGGATATATGCATTGACATCAGGATTAAATGGATAATCCGACGTAAAATCTTCTCGTATCGTACCAAGAGTGATACCATTCAGGTTCACCATGTTGGATATATTGATGTAGATAGGGCGACCCGTAAACATTCCGGAACCACCTCTCAATTGGAAAGTCCGGTCTCCTAAAACATCCCAATTAAATCCAAGACGAGGATTAATCATATACTGCGGATCTGGCAGTTTATCCGTCTGAATAGTAATCGGATTGCCATTAGGTTGTAAAAACATCTGCTCTTCAACTGCAGGATTCCTCACAGCCGTCTGCCCATAAAAAGGAACATCCAATCGAACTCCCGCTGTAACTCTAAAATTCCTTGTGAAGTTAATTTCATCCTGTACATATGCACTGGCTATATAAGCCTGGGTATTTGCTGTTGGAATACCACCGCCGGGCAAACCGGAGAAAGTTCGCTGAAATCGTCTTAGTTCTACAGGCTCCCCATTAATGTCGCTATAGAAATCATCTAAAGAGTTATACACATACTGTCCAAAAAATGCTGGTGTGAATGTATAATCAAAGTTAAACGCTTCCAGATTCACACCTACTGTCAAAGTGTGATTGTTCAGATAAGCGGTAAAGTTGTTTTGAAACTGCCAAATCTCTGAATTTAATGACCTGTTCGGTGATAGCACATCCGTTCCAAAGCTGATATAGTTCCTACCGCCCTCCAGAATATCCACCGCAGGAAAGTCACCGCCACCATATGACCTGAAGTTAGTTTGAGAGGTATACCCAACCGTCAGTGTATTTGAGAATTTATTAGAAAATATTGAGTTCAGCTCAGCGATACCGGAGTAAAAATTATCATTCAACAGGTAATTGGTATTCTCATAATTCATTGAGAATAAATTCCTATTTCTACCCCCAAATCCTAATGATGTAGCCGCAGCATCCCTACCTTGAAGAGATTGAAGCATATTAAACCGAACGCTTAAATTGTGATTGGCATTGATATTATAATCGAGCTTGGCTAATATTTTTGTTGAGTTGGTTGGCAGACTAAAATCTTCAAAACGACCGGTTTCATATCCGAAACGGTCTCTTAATGTATTGCTTAATTGCTCGAGGTCTGAAAGCTGGACCCTTGTCACATTATCACCGGTTCGCCCAGGAGCGGCTGCTCTAAATGCTGATCCCGGATCCATTCTATCTTCAAGCTCTGCATTTACAAAGAAAAATAATTTGTTCTTGATAATTGGCCCACCTAATCTGAATCCTACCTGATTTACGTTAAAGTCCGAAGTAAGTACTTCCGCATTTCCCGCTCTGTTTCCTACCATAGACTCATTTCTGGTATTAAAAAAAACAGAACCTCTGAATTCATTATCCCCACTTCTGGTGATGGCATTAATCCCTGCTCCAACAAATCCACCTTGAGTAACATCATATGGAGCTATGTTCACTTGAATTTGTTCAATGGCATCCAGCGATATGGGTGTTGAATTGGTAGACGCCCCCGGCAATGCACCAGATAAGCCAAAAGCATTGGTCAATATCGAACCATCCACTGTAAAGTTCACTGCTTTTGCATCCTGTCCACCAAAAGATGTCCCCGAGCTCTGTGGCGTCAATCGGGTAAAGTCAGTCACACTCCTGCTAAGCGTAGGCATAGTCTCAAGTGTCTCTACTCCAATATTCGTGGAAGCACCTGTCCGCTTTTCGTTAATCAGACTTCTCTCTAAAGAAATAATCTCTACTTCATCTAAATATACACCCTCTCTCAATACCACATCCAGGTCAAAGGTCGTCCCTAATCTCAGTGAAATATTGTCATACTTCACTGTTTCGAATCCAATATAAGTTATTTCTACCTGATATGGCCCCCCAACTCTCATCGCAGGAATCGTATATCTTCCATTATCTCTCGTAGTTGCTCCATATTCTGTCCCGGAAGGCAGGTGCGTAGCTACAACATTAACACCGATAAGGGGCTCATTATTCTCATCGAGAATAAGACCTCCCATACTGGCATTGGTTGTTGTCTGTGCTGTTAATTCAATATATCCGGGAAACAAGAAAAATAAGCAGAATAATAGTGCGTGTGTATAGGTACTCCTCATTGTCTTAATATGTGTAGTATTTTTTTGACTCAATTACACATATACACTTGCACACTCTATGCCAGTTATCCTAATTAGCACACATATATGATAATGTGCACTATACACATACAGCAAATCACATATTTATTTCACACTATGGGGAACTTTTCTACAAAGTGTGTAGATTTTTCTACACTTTTTGAATGATCTATACCACGCGGGGATTTTGAGCCTTGATCTCTTCATTTATGCCCTTCCAGTAATCCGTCAGTTCTCGCGCCTTCTTCAAAAAACCTTTTTCGTTAGCCAGTAATTGATTCTGTAATTCACGCAGATCAAAAGGTGCATGTACCCTGATCTGAGCAAATCTGGAGGCAAGCTTATGGATTAGCTCGGCGGCCTCTTTGGTTTGTTGGTTTTCCACTGATTCTGCCAATAAGGATAAAGCAGCATCATTCTCATCTAATAACATATACAGCAGCTCTTCCAATACCGCAGGATCTCCATCAGCATATTCTTCCAGATCCTCCAGAGAATATCTTTTTGCTTCTTGATCCGATGAAGTTACCGGGGCTTCACCAGGAGTCAACCCGGTAATCAGCCTATAGATCGTACTGATGACAAAATCTTGCTTCAATGGCTTATATATGATTTGATCAAAGATCTCTATCTGTGATTTTTGCTCATCAGATAGTAGTACATTAGCTGTTGAGATCACACTTATGGGTGGCTTACGATTGGCTTTTGTAAGCTCGGAGATTAGTTCGTAACCGCTCATATTAGGCATTTTAAAGTCAAATATTATGAGATCATAATCATTTTCCAGCAGATGATGAAGCGCCTTTAGTGGATCATTCATGCTTGTGTAAGTACAACCATAACGCTGCAAGATATTACCATATAATCTTGTGATCAAAGGATCATCATCAATAGAAAATATCGAATAGCCTGCCAAAGCGTTGTCGGGGATCTCTGTCAAAGCTACCGGAGAGGTGATACCTACAACTTCATCCACCTTAGGAAACTGAAAATTAATAACGAATAAAGTACCTTCATCTACTTTAGATTCCAGTGTCATATTACCTCCCATTTCATTGACTACTTTTTTCACTATCCCCAGTCCAAGCCCGGTTCCCTTCATCTTATTTTTGTGTGTACCTGCCTGTTGATAATCCTCAAAGATTGTTTTCATCTCTTCCTCTGACATCCCAATTCCACTATCCTCTAATTTCACTTCTATGGTTACATCATTATCAAATGTTCCAGTTACAACACCAAGATTAATAAAACCTGACTCCGTATACTTCACCGCATTATGCATCAAGTTATACACCACCTGCTGTACCCGGTATGAATCAGCTTCCACCCATATAGGCTCACCCGGAAAATTAAAACCTGCACGTAACCCCGCATTTTCAATCAAAGGCCGGAAATTCCTTTCTATCTCTATAAATACACTTAGTAAGTTACAAGGAGCAGGCCGGATCTCGATGATGTCCGCCTGGATTTTTGCCATGTCCAGGATTTCATTGGTCATGGAATATAGATAGTTAGAAGCCGATTGAATAGCCTTGACATTTTCATCTTCCCCCTCCAACAATTCACTATATCCGATGATCGAAGTAAGCGGCGTGCGCAGCTCATGACTCATCATGGCCAAAAAACGCTGTTTGTCTTTCGCGTCTCGCTGTGCCCGCTCCTCATTTCGTTTTAGTAAGTTTTGGTACGCTACATTCTTATCTATATCTCGTAATATTCGGAATAGGCTTAACAAACTCAAAACGATGAAAACCAACACGACAAACGCGGAAATGATGGCTTGTCGCTTGGTATTGGTGCTGAGCTCCTGTACTGATGATTCAAAACTTTCAATCTCATCCAGAAAGATCCGATTCAGCATGTTCTCTATAAAAGTAGTAATCTCAGTGTTTCTAGTAAAAATTTGCCGCTCTCTGTACTTGAGCTCCTCAAGTGCCGCCAGTCTCTTAGTTTGCACCTCTTCGAATATCTTAAAGACAGTTAGTGGTGTCTCTTCTGGAGCAGCAGGCGGAGATTTCAGGGGCAGAATGGTGTCGATCTGCTCTGTGATTACTGTATCTTTCTGAAGTACCTGTGGCGTTGGGTCAGTTTCCTGAGGCCTTGCATCCTTATCTGCTTCACTAGATCTACTTCCGCCGAATAATCGCTGAAAAAAACTTCTTCGCTCAGGTTGCTCCTGTTCAGGCTGTCCCGCCTGAGCAGGTTCTCTGTATATCTCCACCGGGTTATTGAAGACCTCAGAAGTAATCCGCTGTACAATGGTTATACTATCTCGTGTTGAAATATTCTTCCCGGCTAGTTCTTGCTTTAGACTCTCTTCCAGATCCGTATAGAACTCCTGATTGCTCCTTCTTCGCCTCGCCTCCAGACTTATATAATCATCCTTTATGGCCTGAAGCAGCTCAGGAATACTGTCCATCTCTGCTTTATACAAAAAACCTTGATCCTTATAAGAAAAATTTAAAGAGAAAATATCCTCCTCTATCGCATTGATCAGCGAATCCACCCTTCGCTCCGATAGCCTCACAGAGTCGATCAGGTAAAGATTATTCAGCTTATTTAGATTGAGGGATATGTTCTTCAGATAATAAGACCTTATATTTGGACTCATAGATGTCTTCGCTAACTGCTCCACCGAAGCCAGACTCAGATAGAAGTATCCACCCAAGCCTATGAGCAGGATGGAGGCTATCGTAAACAGCCAAAACATTTTACATTTCAATCCAAACATAATTTCCCTTACTTTAACGGAGTCCCTCGATGGTCGCCAGTAGTTCCTGTGGTTTGATCGGTTTCTTTATAAACGTTTGAACCCCCAGAGCATTCAACTCTTCCATCAACTCCACATCATCAAACCGGCTCATCATGATCACCTTTGTTTCCGGTTGCACACTTTGCAGATGCTTCAAGACCTCTATCCCGCTCTGATCTGGCAATCTATAATCGATCACCGCAAAGTCAAATGATGTTGTATCTATTAACTTCATCGCACCAGATGCCGTCTGAGCGTCTTGAGTCCTGAATGATTTACCGGTAAGGAAGCGATCCAGCAGTTTACAAAAAACCACATCGTCTTCCACAATTAAAATACTATTATTCATGCTTTATTATTTAACCAAATTTCTGAATAGCGTGCTGATCAATGGCATAAGTAGCCAGGCAACTCTGCACAAAGGATTGGATAAGCTCATCTATACCCAATCCCAAAATACCAAAGTTACGAATATCATACAACATCAACCGCTCATCCTCATAGGACCATCCATCCGCCTCTTTTACAGACAGGTTGGTTCCATATAGCTCCCACGAGTCCACCCCCGGCCCCAGTGGCTTATTCAGCGGCTGTCTTGCTCTTCTCGAGTATACTGCCAGAGGACGTATCCCCTGATCTGTGTAGTGCATCATCATCCGGATATCAAAAGCATAGCTCCTTCCCTTTTTATCCGGTATGGTTCCTACGTGATACCAAGCTTTTTCAGGATCTCCCCCAGGTATATAATCGCAATAGATCAGTTGCTGCACCAAGTAAATATCCTCTTTAAAATCTGACAGCAAATCCATCATCTTTTCCAACTCCTCTTGGGATGTGACTGTATACACTCCCTGCCCTGCATTACTATCCGGCACTTTGACCACCATACTCCCACCCAGTTCTACAAAGAATCCCGGAATATCTTCATATTTCACTTCCGTAAAGGTTGTCGGCATATTGATCTTAAGACCTGTCTGCTCATGTTCTTCATTGAAGTTCATATACGCCAAGTAGGCCTCCTGCTTATTCCTTCCTCCGGATAGACACGCTTCGATAGGGTTGAGCAGTACTGTTTGGCTATTTGTCGGGATACGATTCCATGGCTGTTGAGTCACATATCTGAAGGCCCCTCTGATTGGTACCCATCCATCCTCGCCCGCATTTATCCACAGCTGATTGTTAATGAATCTTGCCGCGCTATTCTGATCTTTTTCTGTGTATTTCACCAAATATACATCCTCATTGAATACATCCGCCATGGTAGAGGCATATCCCACATTTTCCATCGGATTTTTATCATATATTACGGCCAGACCTCCAGGCACCTTCGACTTCAATACCATATCCTTAAAGGTGCCCTCAATGAGACGCTTATATCCCCCCTTTTCCACATTCAGATCCAATAATGGCATAGACTTCTGCCCCGATGGACACGAATTCGTCTCTATGATCGTCAGTGCTCGCCTACCATTCCGATTGGTGATATACATGAGATCCGTACCCGACCATTTGAAGTACTTAGGCTCATAATTCAGCTTATCCAGTATCTCTTTTGGATCGATTCCGGTATTCAACCTGCAATATCGCTCAGCATACTGCTCCGAACTCATATTTAGAAAATAGGCTACCAAAGGATGAATATTTGAATTCAAAACACGGGGATACCAGTGCTCAGTAGCTTCAAAATCACCGGGCTCCACCAAGTGCACATTGTCTGCTATAGATAATTTCATATTGTAGTATTGTAATATTTTTTATTGTTCAAATTAATTTCCATTCCGTCCCTCTTCCATGTATTCTATCTCTTTTTGGGCATCACCTTCAAGGTCAGCTTTTAAGAAAAAGCAGACCTTGAAGGTCGCTATGTTCCGTGGCTCGCTGTCGCTCGGCCCTCGCCTTTCAGGACGAGGTCTTCCTCCCTACGGTCGTCACCACTGCACAGCGCTGATGCAAAGAAAATAATTGAATACAATCTCCTATGCACCTCTAATAATTAATCGCCCAGACAAAATGAAGCGTGTACCATCCATTCCTTTTCTATATTCAACCTCCATTAAACATCCCTTGTATAAAATCCTTATGCTTCATCAGCATCATCATCCCACTCACTACCATCGTAGTGATGACTATCTTTCTGAAGATTATCTCAGATATCTTACCCAGTAACAGCTTGCCAAAATAATTGCTCACCACCGCCGTAATCCCCAGAATGATACCATACTTAAGTACTTCTCCCGTTACATAACCATAGTATGCATAGCTAAGTATCTTCGTTATGTGAAGTACGACAGCATTAGCAGATCGGGTACCTATAAGAGATTCTTTGGTCATACCATAATTCATATAAGCTGAATTCATCAAAGGCCCCACCCCGCCTATTAAACCCGAAAGAAATGATATCAGAAAGCCAATAGGTATAAAATGCCACCGCTTGATCCGCCTCTTCAATACCTGATCCTTCTTCTGGAAAAATTGAAAAACCGTCGCCAATAGAAAAATACCAATTATCACTTGCAAATAATCTGAAGACAACTCCGCAAACAACCGAGCTCCCAAAAATGAACCTATAATGGTAGATGGAAACAATACCTTGAATAAATCCCAATCAATATCCCGCCAAAAATAAAATACCCTCGAACTACTGCTCATGGCAATACCCAAAGTCATGATGGGGGCTACAGACTTTACGCCCACTGCAAATGCAATTAAAGGCATCAGCAACAAAGAAGCCCCACCACCGCTCAAGGTGCTCAGAATAAATATAATAAATGAACCGACAATGAGGATTAATATCTTCATGTAGAATTTTTAATAATTTGATAGTAGATATTTGGGAAACACACAGAAATCGTGTAGACATTTTAATTCAGTTAAAATGCCTAATATCTGGCCATTTACTTCTTAGATCATAAATTATTGCTCCATTAGATAGGGCTAATAGCTAAAGTATCCTTTTTGAGGAAAATGATCTTTCAATCAAACCAACTTAAATCATTTTGGAGATTTCGTGTTGAATAACACCGCTTATTTTTAAAACGACACTTACTCCTGAATATTGTCATCTCCTAATTTTTTTGTGTATAGCACATCTAATGATTTTATTCAAACACTTTTACTCCACAAAAAAATCTAATTTTATGATTAGATTAAGATGATTTATACAAAACTGCTTGAACATGAAAGCTCGCTTTTTATTCCATCTTGTCGTTACCCTATAAATATGTAATAAGACATTTGTGTTTTTAGCTTATATTTGTTGATTCCATATTTATTTGCCAAAGCTTTAGTTTAAAGTTGTCCTCTTGAGGATGATAAACACTTGATAAGCTCCCTTTCCCGGACGCAGTTCAAAGTGTCGTTTTTGACTCGTGTTTTGCATAAGCGCTGTGAAGTGGTGGCGCAACGTTAGTGAAGCCAGACTCGATGGAGCGTATGCGGAATCGAGGCCGCGCGAATAGCAAGCCACGTAACATAGCGACCCGAAACGCAGTGGAGGGTGATGCCCTAAGCGACAAAATAAAATGCACCCCCTTTCTCTTTCTAACAATACTATAGCTGTAAAGGATTGCTCAGGGACTTTCCTTAAAGGCAACAAACTGATTACTTGCATCTTGGATAGTCATCGTGATTTAGTCTTTTTGGACATTGACAAGCATGAAGTTTTATGCAAAGATTTTATCAAAGTGTTTAAGATCAAAATTCTATACATTAGAATTCTGGTCTAAATCGTTTCTAAAAAAATAAAATGATTTTCAAAGCCATCAAAGCAGTTGTCAATGTATTAATCCTCAAAAATACCCTGCTTCTAGAGCTGATACACACCTTCCGGTTTCCAGCAGACAATGGTAACCCCAAAACTGCCAAAGTCTAAAGAAAAATCTTGATTCTGACAAGGAAAACTGGTCTCAAACGCTCAGCTAACGGACTTAATTTCACACCTAGTGAAAAAAATACAAATCCTCTCAATCAGACACTCCTAATAGTCCATTAATGAAGCCTTCGATATCAGCTTATCAATCTTTGAGTTTTTCATTAAAAAAAAGGAAGTATGGAATTCACCTCCATATCTGATCCCGAATTTAAATCATACTGAAATGAATTATTGAAAACTATATTATATTTATAAAAATATTCAACCAAATGGAAATCCAGTGCCTGAAAACAGTCTTTAAACCAATTTAATATGAAAAAACTCTTGCTTTTACATTCAATAAATAAATGAAGTTTTTTGAAAAAGAGGTAGCACTTCCAAAATAGAAGAGTCTATTTTCCTATTGAAGCAATAGGCTATTAATAAACCAGATATATAAAAAGAAGATATGAGATACCTTAGGTAAGTCAATTAGAACAACTAATTTTATTAACCCGGACAATTGATTGATATGCATAATTTAGTATTATTATTAGCTCTATTTTTTTCTAATTTTGTTATTGTTAATGCAACAATTCTTCATGTGGGACCGGGGCAGCCCTATGCTACACCTGCACAAGCTGCTGCGCAGGCCCAACCAGGGGATTCTATTTTGATTCACCCTCATGTCTATTCAGGCGGAAATTTTATTTCCAATCTTCATGGAGCGCCTGGGCAGTATATCTATTTTATTGGCCTAGATCCGGCTAATGTTATTTTTCAAGGTGGCTCCCAGGCTATTCATTTTTCGCAGGTATCTTACATCCATCTTGAAGGAATCAGCATCACTGGCCAGACTGCCAATGGAATCAACATAGATGACGGAGGTACTTATGATACGCCAACGCATCATATACGATTAAGAGCATGTTACTTTTATGATATGGGAGGGACAGGAAACAATGATTTTCTTAAGATGTCTGGTGTAGATGATTTTTGGCTGGAGGCTTGTCATTTTGAAAATGGTGCAGCTGGTGGCAGCGGCATTGACATGGTAGGATGTCATAATGGTATCATCCAAATGTGCAGTTTTAAAAGCATGGGGGCCAATGCCATTCAAGCTAAAGGTGGTACCCAATACATCAGTATTCTCCAGAACATTTTTGAGGATGCAGGACTAAGAAGTCTGAATTTGGGAGGGAACACGGATTTAGCGTTCTTTAGACCACAAGATGCTCCTTTTGAAGCCGCCGACATGAATATATATGCAAATGTTTTCACCGGAAGCTGGGCACCTATAGCCTACGTGGGGTGTGTACGTGTGCATGTATGGAATAATACCATTATCCTACCTCAAAACTGGATCATACGTATTTTGCAGGAACATGTTGACCCCGATCGTTTCGTACCATGTGGTGATAACAGTTTTGTCAATAATATTATATATTACGACGCTTCCATTTCTACCCATGTCAATATTGGACCGCACACGGATCCCCAAAGCTTTTTATTTGCACATAACTTATGGTTTAGGTATACACAACCTGCTCAGTCTACCCCTGGTCTGCCTGTCATGGAAATAAATGGTATTTACGGTGAGGATCCATCCTTTGTCAACTATACGGTGGGTGACTATCGACTGAGTGCTGGCAGTCCGGCTATTGATACAGGGATGGAGGGCGCCTTTGAGCTAGACTTCGACGGACAGTTGGTTCCGCAGGGCGATGCGCCGGATATGGGAGCATTTGAGTTTCCGGTTGCTTTGGACTTGGAGCTCTTATTTTTTGATGTACGACATGGGGATGAAACCACAGCTGAAGTCGAATATGCTTTCTCCTCTTCCTTAACCAATTATAATGTTACTTTACAAAGGGCTGATCATGAAATGAAATGGACAGCGATCGATGTACAGACATTTGAAGGTGCTTCTTCCAATAGAGCACGGATCAAAGATATAATCCCACAGCATGGTCTTTTTTATTATAGATTGTATGTAGATGCCATAGATGGTTTTAATATGATTAGCCCATTTAGGGTCTTGAATTTTCAGCAAGCACAGGTGTGGAAATTGTACCCCAATCCATGTCGGCACTACTTTCATTTACAGGGCTCAGTAGATGGTCAGCTGATGAAAGTTTGGAATATGCAAGGCCATTTGATCTTCCAAAAAACGCTTCCCAAAAATGGTGAAGTGTCTATTGAAATTGATGTTGAAAATTGGCTCTCTGGTTCTTATTTGATTGAGATAGGCGAGGACCTGTTGTTTATTCTAGTGACTCGATAAAAGTAAATAAGCAATTGTCATTTAGACAAGGACATAGCGCATGGGCTCACGTCCTATGCTTTTTTTGTCAATGGAAAATTGAAGACAAATGATCGATATACCATAGTTAAGGGATTGTTCTAGCAAATTCTTAGGGGTATTTTTGACCTATATTACAATTCCAACCTTTAAATTATCATTAAAGATGAAAATTATTACAGGACTTACAATACTCTTTACAGGCATTAGTTCTTATGTATTTACTCAGGCCTTTTCTGATTTACATCCCCAAAAAGTGGGATCTGTTCAGCTCTATTACTCACAACAAATAAAGGAGGATCTCACTTTTTATGGAAGCTTTTTAGACCAGGCAAATGCTTATTTCTCCGATGTTTTTGAGCTTCCTATTCAGCAGGTAAACCTTTTGGCACTTCATCCCGAGGATTGGGAAAATTATGCTTATCCAGGCTTGATATATGGGATGCCTCATTTTAAAAAAGATGTGAAAGCGATTATCATTGCTTCTGAAGATAATGAATTTTGGAAAAGCCAATTGCCTGAGGTATCCAAATTACCTTCTCCATTTAAGGAGTTGATGATGCAGACTTATACCGTGCCGAATGGACACCTCAGCGCACGAAACTTTTTTGATCTGTTGTCAATTCATGAGTTGGCGCACCTATGGAGTGCTTATGGTAATTTGTTCAATCAAAGATTATGGCTGGAAGAAGTCTTTTGTAATCTTGCCCTTCACACTTTTATAGCAGAAGAGAGAGGGGAGTGGCTAGGTAGTCTGGAGGTTTTGCCAAGTGTTCATGCGAACCATCCCGAAAAGACAATGTATTATACTTCACTTGCTTCTTTCGAACAATACTATTATAAAATAGGGATGGAAGTACCTTATAATTATGGTTGGTATCAATTCAGATTCCATTTTTCTGCTCGACAGCTGTACAATACTGGAGGCCCAAAGGTACTTAAAAAATTATGGGACTTTTTGCAAAATTACACGGAAAAGTTATCAGACGAAGAACTGATAGTAAAGCTATCTGAGGATGTGCATCCTTACTTTCGCTCTATTATTGAAGAATGGTAAATGACCCTGATCAAACAATATTGGCCTGAAATAATATCCATTTTTTCAGAAGAATTATTGTCCTTATTACCACTATAATGGAAAGTCTCGGTCTGTAATTTGAATCTTCATGTAGGGAATTGCAATTCATGCTTAAGCAGTATTCCATGTATGATAGGATTTAGCCCGCCGAAATCAAATGCCAATTTTGCCACCATAAGATCTTAAATGAGTTGAAATATCTTTTCGTAGACGGCTTCGTCGGCTACTGTTTCTTTGAGTCCAATCCTCATGAGTTTTAAGACAAGGTTTGAACACTGGCTTTATACTCATTTTTT
>SLDF01000114.1 GCA_007125435.1 Saprospiraceae bacterium | reverse complement strand
TTTCACGGTGCAAAGGACGCAGTCGTACCTGTCGAACGCTCAAGAGAAGTTGTCGATGTGCTAAGAAAATTTGGCAGTCCGGTTAATTACAAAGAGTATTCTACACTTGGCCATGGTATATGGCAAGAAACCATGTATAATTTTAGCAACCTGGAATGGCTTTTTAATCAACACAAAAACCTATTAAATGGGAAATAGATATACGTTTATTATGGCTTCGTTTTTGGTGATTTCTTCAATGTTGAGCGCTCAAGACAAGAATAAAGACGTCTTCATTGAGGGCTTAATGGAGCAAATGACACTAGAAGAGAAAATAGGTCAGGTCTCACTCTTTACTACCGACTGGGAATCGACCGGACCAACCATAAGAGACACTTATAAAAAAGATATTGCCTCGGGTCAGTGCGGCGCTTTATTTAATGCACATACTGTTCCGTTTACAAGAGAGCTACAAAAGATTGCGGTAGAAGAGACGCGACTAAAGATCCCTTTACTTTTCGGTTATGACGTCATTCACGGATACCGGACAATTTTTCCTATTCCTTTGGCAGAATCTTGTAGCTGGGATTTAGATCTGATAGAAGAGACAGCCAGAATCGCAGCGAAGGAGGCCTCGTCAGCAGGTTTACATTGGACATTTGCGCCAATGGTGGATATATCTCGCGACCCAAGGTGGGGAAGGGTCATGGAAGGTGCAGGTGAAGACACGTGGCTGGGCAGTAGAATAGCAGAGGCCAGAGTCAAAGGCTTTCAGGGGCCTGACAGAATAGGACAAACAGATGCCGTCGTTTCCTGTCTGAAACACTTTGTGGGGTATGGTGCATCTACAGCGGGGCGTGATTACCATTATACAGAAATATCAGCATTGACAATGCACGAGCTCTACCTGCCACCATTTAAAGCGGGTCTAGATGCCGGAGCATTGACGGTAATGACGGCTTTTAATGATATCAATGGTATGCCGGCTACAGCGCATAAGCCTTTATTGAATGATTTACTAAAGCAAACATGGGGCTTTAAGGGATTTGTGGTTACGGACTACACTTCGATAAATGAATTGGTAGAGCACGGTATAGCGGCTGATGAAAGAGATGCTGCCAGAATGTCTTTAAATGCGGGTGTTGACATGGATATGCAAGGTGGTTTGTTTCAGGCTCATCTTGCAAACCTCATTGAAAGCAAAGAAAATACACTGGATCAATTGGATGACGCTGTCAAGAGGATTTTGAGCATTAAGTATGACCTTGGCTTATTCGAAGACCCTTATAAATTTTCTGACCAGACCAGATACGATAGTATTATTCTGCATACTGCGCATAGAAAAGTAGCCAGAGAAATGGCACAAAAATCTTTTGTGCTCCTAAAAAATGAACACCAACTACTGCCATTGAGTAAGGAAAATGATCAGGTTATACTTTTGGGTCCTTTGTTAGATACACAAGTTGATCTAATGGGTGCCTGGTCTGCCGCCGGGGAAGGAGAGGACTGTATCAGCATACAAAAGGGTATTGACGACTATCTGGGTGGTAACAAATCACTTAAAGTAAAAAAAATTGGTGCATTTGACAATAGCATGCTGAGTGAAGATCAAATCAATCAGGCTTTAGAATTGGCATCTGATACAGATATTGTAATATTGACTATGGGAGAGAATAGAGACATGTCAGGCGAGGCAGCATCCAGAGCAAATCCCGTCATTCCTCCCTCACAAACTCAACTGTTAAGTGCTCTAAAATCTAAAGATAAAAAAGTAGTTGTCTTATTGATGAATGGACGCCCACTCATCATGACAGAGGTAGATAGTCTTGCCGATGCCATCATTGAAATGTGGTGGCCTGGTGTCGAAGCCGGCCCTGCTATAGCAGAGGTCTTATATGGAGACGTTAACCCTTCGGGCAAACTGACGATGACTTTTCCAAGATCAGTAGGCCAGATTCCGATCTACTACAATGAAAGGAACACAGGCCGGCCGCATATCCCGGGAATAAAATGGAATACACAGTTTATTGATGAGTCAAATGATCCACTTTACCCATTTGGGTACGGCCTGAGTTATACCTCATTTGATTATGACAACCTTAATGTCAGTTGTAATCCCTGTCTGTTAGAAGAACCTATTACAGTGAGTGTAAATTTATCTAATACCGGCTTGTATAAAGGCCGTGAAGTGGTTCAGTTATACATAAGAGATAAACACGGTAAGACCACTCGTCCGGCAAAAGAACTTAGAGGATTTGAGACAGTTGAATTGAATCCAGATGAAACGGTAATGGTAAAATTTGAACTTAATAAGTCAGACTTTCTGCACTTAGATATGGAGTTGAGAGAGGTGTTTCAGGCAGGTGATTTTGAAATCATGGTCGGCGGCCATTCTCAAGATGTATTATCAGTAAACATTGTCATAGAGAACTAATAATCAGATTAAGAAAGTAAACAATACAACAATGACAAAAACTCTACAAAGGATATGCTTTTTGATAGCATTGTGTGCATCAGGTGCTTTATTGCAGGCACAGGTGACTGTGAGTGGACAGTTAATAGACGCTCAAGACAGTCTGCCTTTAATCGGAGCCAATGTAATGGTAAAAAACTCGACAACGGGTACTTTGACAGATTTCGATGGGAAGTTTAGCCTTGAAGTAAGAAATCTGGACGCCACTTTAATAATATCATATATAGGATATAATGCCCAGGAGGTACCTATTGCAGGGAGGAGTTTTCTTAACCTGTCACTCAGTCAGGCAAGCAATCAACTGGACGAGATCGTTGTCGTAGGATTTGGTACTCAAAGAAAGAGTGATGTGACCGGATCGGTATCAAGTGTTAAGTCAGAAGATCTAAGAAAGATCCCAACAGCTGACTTCACGCAGGCACTCCAGGGAAAGGTGGCTGGGCTGGAAGTCATCGGCTCAGGTGTGGCTGGTGGAAGTGGTCAGTTACAGTTGAGGGGACCCGGTACCTTTGGCTTGGATGTTGGTAATGGCGCAGGCCCTATTTATGTAGTTGATGGTCTCATGTTGGATGATCCCGGCAATCTATCCGCCAATGAAATTGAGTCTGTAGAGGTTTTGAAAGATGGAGCGGCAGTAGCCATTTATGGATCAAGGGGTGCAAATGGTGTCGTCTTGATTACAACCAAAAGAGGAATGAACTCAGAAAAAACGACATTTAATCTGAATACAAATTTTGGCATGCAGAGTGTAGCACAGCGCATTGATCTTGTAGGTCCCAGAGATTATGCCATTCTTGCTAATGAAGCAGCTATGAATCAAGGCCTGCCTCTGCTCTTTAGTGATATTGATGACATAGGAGAAGGCACGGACTGGCAGGATGTGATATTTAGAGAAGCACCGATGTACACGGTTAATCTATCTGCCAGAGGTGGTACAGACCGATATACTTATTATATCAGTGGTGAAGCCTTTCGACAGGATGGAATTGTACAAGCTGATAACTATGAGCGCTACACTCTTAGGATCAATAATGATTATAAGTTGACTTCTTTCATGAAGATCGGGCACAATCTGGCTTTTAATTATGACAGCAGACAATCTCCGCCCGGTAATATTATCTTCAATGCTTACGGAGCTGACCCCACTGTGACAGCCAGAGATGAGAATGGCGTCTGGGGAAATACATCCATGAGATCCAATGTTGGTAATCCTTTAGCACAGTTAGAATTTAACACAAACAATCGCAATAGAAGATTTCGGGCATTGGGTAATGTTTATGGGGAAGTTTTTGTCACCCCTGATATTATGGTGCGCTCAAGTATGGCATTTGATTGGCAAAACTTTCAATCCTATAGTTTTACACCGGAATTCTTCGTGACCCCTCAGCAACAGAATGAAGAGAGCTCCATCTTTTTCTCGAACGGTAATTTTTCAGATTGGCAATGGGAGACAACGGTTAATTACAATAAGGCCATAGGCAGGCATCGCTTTGGTGGAGTGTTGGGATATTTGTCTCAGAGCCAGGAGTCACAGTCCATTTTTGCATCTAGGTTTGGCCTCATAGGTACAACGGATGAGTTGTTATTCTTAACTGCCGGTACAGAAGATGGTGCCTCAGGTCAAAACCTGGGACAGTTCTTTAGGTATATTTCATATGTAGGTAGAGTCAATTATACCTTTGACGATAAGTACATACTATCTGCAAGTTTCAGACGAGATGGGTCTTCCAAATTTGGTCGCAATAATCGGTTTGGTAACTTCCCTGCGATATCCGGTGCATGGCGATTAAGTGAAGAGGACTTCATGCGCAATCTCAATATCTTTGACAACTTCAAGATCAGGGCTGGATATGGTGTGACAGGAAACGATCGTATTGACTATAGATCAATATTTGCTGTCGTGAACAATGGGCTTTTTGCTGTATTTGGCAGAAACCCCAGTGATATGCTCAATTTCGGTGCCACCATTACTGGTGTAGCCAACCCATTCTTGCAGTGGGAAGAAACAAGGAGTACTAATATTGGCCTTGAGATGGGCTATCTCAACAATAGGTTGATCATGGAGCTTGATTTTTATATCAACCGCACGGATAATGTCCTTGTACGTGTCCCTATTCCTGCTTATGTGGGCTCTAGTCAAGATCCTAACCTTAACGCCGCAAACATTGAAAACCGAGGTATTGAGTGGAACATCAATTGGCGAGACAAAATCGGAAAGGTATTTTACAGTGTCGGTGCCATAGGTACCACATTGCGCAATAGAGTCATAAGCCTGGGAGACAACAAAGAAGAAATACTTGGTGGCGGTACATCAGCTGGCCTTGCTACTCGTACTGTAGTTGATGGTGAGATTGGAGCCTTTTGGGGATATCAGACAATCGGCGTTTACCAGAATGAAGGCGACCTTGCTAATTTTCCTAATATTGGGAATGTGCAAGTAGGTGATTTGATATTCGCCGACATAGATGGGGATGGTATCATCACCCCGGAAGATAGGACTTTCATAGGCAGTCCACTACCGCGACTGATGTACGGCTTCAATGCGAGCATTGAATACGCGGGTTTTGATATGTCTATAGACTTTTACGGTGTGTGGGGGACTCAAATTCTAAATGCAAAGAAAATGGCCCGATTCTTTGGTGTACCTAATTTTGAGACCTCATTCCTGGATAGGTGGACAGGAGAGGGAACATCTGATACAGAGCCTCGGGTCACAAACGGTGGCTACCCCAACTTTGAAGTGTCAGACAGATTTATAGAAGATGCTTCCTATTTTAGAGTGAGAAGTTTTGTCATCGGATACAACCTCTCCAGAGTTCTCAGCGATAAGGTGGGACTGGATAATCTCAGAATAGCCTTCAGCTTGATTAATCCCATCACATGGACACCATACACCGGATATTCTCCGGAGATAGGTGGTAGTCCTATAGCCAGGGGTATAGATGGGGGTGCTTATCCTGTACCAAGGACATGGACAGTAGGAGTAAATGCAACATTTTAAAAAATAAGATAAAGATTCATCATGAAAAATATAGCCAAACTATCAATCATATGTTTTTTAGTCATTGTGTCTTCATCATGTCGTCATGACTTCTTAGACATTAAGCCCAGAGGCCAGTTGACTTCAGAAAACTTTTTTGAAACCGAGGAGCACGCCATATGGGCCACCAATGCAGTATATCAGCATTTGAGGGATTGGGATGTTCACGTCTTTTATTTTCTGGGTTTGACAGATATGGCATCTGACGATGCTTACAAGGGTAGCGAACCAGGAGATGCTGTTCAGCTTAATGATCTGATCAACTATACTTTTGACCCTAACCACCCCGCGTTCATTTCTATCTGGAGGGGTTACTACAGAGGAATATATAGAGCAAACCTCGCCATAAAAAATATACCGGACATTGATGATATGGATCCAGATCTTAGAGATCGTCTCGTCGCAGAGTGCAAGTTGATCAGAGCCTACTTCTATTTTAATATTGTGCGGTGGTTTGGTGATGTGCCATTGATTCTAGAGCCTTTAGACCCGGATGAGTATTTTCAAGCGAGAATACCTGAGTCTGAAGTATACGAGCAGATTATACAAGACCTTAAGGATGCTGAGGCGGTACTACCTTTAAAGTCCAGGTATGGTGCTAATGACATAGGACGAGCCACTAAAGGGGCAGCCCAGGGCTTATTGGCCAAGGTCTATCTTACCATTGGAGATTGGATGAATGCTGAGCAATATGCCAGAGCTGTAGTCAACTCCGGAGAGTACAATCTGTGGCCAAGGTACAATGAAATTTTCTTGCCAAGTGGTGAGCACAATTCTGAGTCTCTCTGGGAAGTGGGCGCGATGGCCGTATTATCTGCAGCCGGTGTTAATAATCCGGGATCTTCAGCTTACAATCAAGTGCAAGGGGTCAGAGGGATACCCAATTTGGGCTGGGGCTTTAATCAACCATCAGATGAACTGATTGCAAATTATGAGCCGGGCGATCCAAGACGAGGTGCCACGATCATGGGCCCAGGAGATGTATTGCCGGATGGATCAGCTGTCATTCAGAACAATCCAAATATGGTCAATGAGCGATACAACAGAAAAGCATGGGTGCCGCCACACGTAGGATTTCAAGAGAATGGACCAGGCAACATTAGATTGCTTAGATATGCTGATGTGCTGCTCATCCTCGCCGAGGCTCTTAATGAACAAGGCAATGCCGGTGAGGCGCTGACCTATATCAATATGGTGCGCGAACGCGCCAGAGGCAGCAATAACTTCATTCTTCGTGATCTTACTGAGATGAACCCTAGCGAGCTGAGGCCTATGATATGGAGAGAGCGTCGGTCAGAGCTGGGTATGGAGCACCACAGATGGTTTGACTTAAAACGCACAGATCAATTGCGCATCATCATGGAAGAGCTCAAAACGCTGGTCAGGCCCAACGGTCAGCCCAAGTTCCCTAACCTTCAATTTGATGAAAGTAAGCATTATAGGTTCCCCATTCCGCAGCAAGAGATTGACCTCAGTGGAGGTCTCATGACCCAAAACCCCGGCTATTAGTCACAAAGAGAAAGGATGCGGTTTGAATGTTGGAAGTCCTCCTGTGAATGGATCGGGAGGGCTTCTGCTTTTTATATTGAGTCGATTATTGGCATGCTTTCCATTATGTTGTTTTGGGCATCACCCTTCTCCTGACGTCGTCGGGTCGCTACGTTACAGGGCTCCCTGAACGGTCGGCCTCTGCTTCATTTTCATTACGCAGAGTCTGGCTCCTGTCGTCGCCACCCTTTCACATCGCTGATGCGATTCAGTCCAAAGGAAGATTCAGTTCCCTCACGCAGTCAAAGAAAGTGCCTTGGTCTAAAGCCCTTTTTCCTCTCTTATTTGTAAATCTGCCTTGTCGATTTCAAACCTCAATATTAAGTAACTACTATATGTTCAAGTTAGTCCACGGAATGTTTATTTGGGTCTATGCTTTAAAATATGTAACTTTATTGTATAATAAAAAGATAAAGACAGATGCTTTCAGATTGCTTACTTACTACAGGACTGGCGCCATACGTGCCAAATACTGATATGCCCTGGGATGCTCAGCGAGCCAGGCATGTGTTTAGGAGATTGGGGTTTGGTGCTTCGGATCAGCTCATTCAGTCAGCGTTAACAAAAAGTCCGGGAGAGCTGGTTGATGAATTGTTAGACGACGCTTTATTTGCTGAGCCAATACCTACACCGGTCTGGAGTCAGTGGTCTGCTAGCCAATACAACGATTTTCAGCAACAAGCGCAAGAACAGATTCTGGACTTTGGCTTAGCTTACCTAAACGATATGTTGACTAATCCCCTTCGAGCAAAACTGACACTTTTTTGGCAAAATCACTTTGTAACACGTTTTGAGCAGTACGCTTGCCCTTCATGGATGTATCAGTATTATCAGATTTTGGAGCAGAACTGTTTTGGCAACTTTAAAACATTCACTAAGGAAGTAGGCGTAACACCCGCTATGTTGGTATTTCTAAATGGCGTCCAAAATACACGACTCAGCCCTAATGAGAATTATGCTCGCGAATTGTTTGAGTTGTTTACTCTAGGTAGAGATCAGGGATACACGGAGATGGATATTACTGAAAGCGCTAGAGCGTTAACCGGTTGGAATGGATTTTCTGAGTTATGCGCACCCATTGGTTTTACACCCTTGCTACATGACCCTGGTCAGAAGACTATCTTTGGGCGTATAGGAGCCTGGAATTACGATAGTTTGCACGACATCTTATTTGAAGAGCGCGCTGCCCTTATCGCAAGACACGTTTGTAGGAAGCTGTACCGGCATTATGTTTCACCTGATGTAGATGAGGAATTTGTCAGCGAACTTGCGAATATTTTATTGACAGCTAATTTTGAGTTGGAGCCGGTTTATCGGGTTTTATTTAAAAGTGAGCGATTCTTTGATAATGGTGTGATATCAACGCGGATTAAAAGTCCATTGGAGTTATTCATTGCCTTTGTCAGAGAAAGTGAGTTCCCTATGCCGGTTGAGATTAGAACATTATTACTCTTTCAGGCAGCAGAGCTGGGTCAGTTGGTGTTCAATCCACCAGATGTATCAGGCTGGCCTGGAGATAAAGCCTGGGTTACATCCAGTTTATTGACGCAAAGATGGATAGCTCTGGATGCTTTTATTTGGCAAACCTTTATAAATGAACCACATGTGTTGACAGACTGGATAAAGGAGGTTGCCCCGTCTTGGGATCAACCAGAAGTCATTGTCAAAGCCTTTGTAGATGCTCTGTTACCACAGCCTTTACAAAGGGAAGAGGATTATCATGCTTTAGTTCTAACATTCAAGTCTGAGATTCCTGAGAACTACTTTGAAGACGGTTCATGGAATCTGGATTGGGTTACCGTACCTGCTCAGACTGGTTTGTTGTTGCAGCAAATCATTCGTTTACCAGAATTTCAAATTAATTAAAAGCCACTGACTATGTGTGAAGACAATATTAAAGGACCAAAGGCATCACTGGAAGATGCTTATCATGATAAAGAACACAGCATCTGGAGTAGGCGTTCTTTCCTAAAGAGTTTAGGTTTGGTAGGCGGTGCCAGTTTTTTAGCGGGTCGTATTCCTGTTACTGCTTTTGCGGCTTCTCCACTTTCCATGGGCTTGTCAGATGCAGGAGACGATAGGATATTGGTCATGATTAGACTACAAGGCGGTAATGATGGCTTGAATACAATCATTCCACTTCACGACTTTTCTCAATATCGTAGTTTAAGACCTGGCATACATATTCCGGAGAATGCAGCTTTACCCTTTGCAGAAGGCTTAGGCTTGCATCCATCTCTTGCCCCCCTACTGGGAATGTGGCAGTCAGGAGCGATGAAGCTTTTAAACAATGTGGGATATCCAGAACAAAATTTATCTCATTTTCGGTCTTCCGATATATGGGCAAGCGCCAGCGACGCACAGGTAGAATGGAATACAGGCTGGTTGGGTCGTTTCTTTGATGACACTTACCCTGGTTTTTTGCTAAATCCTCCGGACATACCCCCTGCGATTCAAATTGGAGGTAGCGGTGATTTGGTTTTTCATGGTGAGGAAAATGTAAATTACGCCATATCTGTCCCGTCACCCGAGCAGTTAGAGTATATTGCTACGACAGGAGGCTTGCATGACCCGGGCGATGTACCGGATTGCTTGTTTGGTGAACAGTTATCTTATATCCGTACCATTACCAATAATACGTTCAAGTACGCTGAGGCTATATCTGGAGCGTATGAAGGAGGCATTAATACAGTAGATTATAATGGTCCACTAGGCCGTCAGCTGAGCATCATAGCGCGATTAATAAAAGGTGGTTTAGGCACACGTATGTATGTGGTGACTTTAAATGGTTTTGACACACATGCCGGTCAGCTGAATCAGCATGCCAACTTGCTGCAGATGCTGGCTCATAATGTGAAATCTTTTTATGATGACTTACAGGTAGGTGATTGGGACGATCGCGTCCTCTCTTTTACCTTTTCAGAATTTGGTCGTAGGCCTGCACAGAATGCGTCTCAGGGTACAGATCACGGAGCGGCAGCTCCAATGTTTTTATGGGGTAAGGCTCTGGATGGTCAAAAAGTTTTGGGAGGCTTGCCCAATTTGCATCAATTAGACACAAATGGGAATTTGAGGTATGAACTGGATTTTAGAAGGGTGTATGCAAGTGTGATGGAGAAGTGGTTGTGCGTCGATTCCGGTTTAGTAGATATAGTCATGGGCCAGAGCCATGATAGGATTGATTTAGGTATTGATTGCAGACCCACAAGTTTTCATGATTGGCATTCGAATACTTCATTCTGGCATGAGGCAAGATATGGTACAGGCGGCGTCATACATATTCATCTACAATCTTCCATTACTGACCGGATAAGGATTGAGTTGATCAATGCAATGGGGCAATCCCACGGTGTTTTGTTTGATGGCTATCCGACACAGAAAGAATGGTTTGTAGAGGTGCCGGCTCATAAAATAAGGATACCGGGATATTACTTTTACAGAATACATGTCAAGCATCAAGTGCATTCGGGCAAGTTGCTGGTGAGGTAATCTAATGTCAGAGTAGCTTCCAAGTGCCACTTTACAAAAACTTGCCCATTTCAAAATGTCGTTTTTTACCCGTGCATCGCATCAGTGATGTGAAGTGGTGGCGAAGCGGTAGCGGAGCCAGACTCGATGGAGTGATAGCGAAATCGAGGCCAAGCGAATAGCGCGCCACGTAACGTAACGACCGCGCGACGCAAGGAGCGGGGTGATGCCCGAAGCAATAAAATGAAATACACTATTAAGTTTTTCAATTTTAAAGCCTACTAAATTCCACAAAATCAGTCCCTTTCTTCCAATACTACCCATATGGGTGGTTTCCAGCTCTTGAAAAACATGAATTTTTGCATCGATAATAATAGTTCATGTTAAGTTATTCATTTATGCAGTCATTTATCAATCATCTGATTTTCCTTTTAGGAACAGTAATAATCACCGTTTTTTCTACGCACAGTTATGCTCAGCAGATTAGCAATAGAGTGGTTGGCTCAGGTGGATCTTCTGGTCAGCAGGTAGATATTATTTTTAGTTCTACACTGGGGGAAGCGCTCGTGTCTACCAAGACTATTAATGACACCTACTTAGGTCAGGGATTTCAAGCATCCCATTTGAGCGAGCTCACTACTTCTATCTCCACGGAAAATGAGGTGCTTAACCTTAAGGTATATCCCAATCCTTTTAGCGATGAGCTTTATCTCAGTAGTGATTTCTTACCGGAGCGTCTGGAAATCATCAATATGCAGGGGCAGGTAGTAGGTATTCTGAATAGGCCTGGCGATAGAATTACTGAGTGGGCTCAATTACCGGATGGCCTGTATGTATTGCAAGGCTCTTATAACGGCATTCAATTCAACATCGGAAAAATAATAAAAATCAATCCTTAAACACTTAATATCATGAGGTTACTACTATTAGTATTTATCGGTCTTTTGTCAGTATCAGTGGCGCTTATAGGACAAGTTCCCGGATCAATCAATTATCAGGCAGCCTTAAGACAGGCAGATGGAAAACCCATAGCCAAAGAGACTTACCAATGCAGCTTCGAATTTATAGTTGGAGGCGAAAAATATACTCAAACGCTGCAGGGTGTCACAGATGATTTTGGCGTGCTCAACCTTCAGTTGGGTGGTGGTCATCTAGCCAACTTAGATTGGTCTGGAGGTAACGCTACTATTTTAGCTGAATTTGTTGGACCTACCACTTTCAATGATACTGTTCTTCTCGCTGCTGTTCCTTACGCTCTTTATGCAGAGACTTCAGGAAGTTCTATTCCCGGGCCGGCACCAGCACATGAGTGGGATGGCTCACGGCTGAGATTTGAAAAACCGGATGGCACATTCGGAGAGTATCGCGACTTGCAAGGTCCTCAGGGTAATAGCGTGAATGTCGTCGGCTCGGTACCAACACCAGGCGAATTGCCTGATGGACAAAGTAATGAGATAGGTGATTTAATATTTGTCGAGTCCAATGGCGATGGCTATGTATGGAATGGTGAAAACTGGATCAACCTCGGTAGAATACAAGGACCAAAAGGCGAACAGGGTGACCGTGGACAGCAAGGTCCTAAAGGAGACAAACCGGCACATCAATGGAGTGGCACATCTCTCACTTTTGAAAATCCGGATGGAACATTTGGTCAATTTGTGGATCTCAAAGGTGACAAAGGAGATGATGGCGAAGTAGGTCAAGCACCTGAGCATCAGTGGATGTCATCTCAGCTAAGATTTATGAATCCAAATGGGTCATGGGGAGAGTGGATTAATTTGAAAGGTGAGCAGGGAGAGGTCGGTCCATCACCTGAGCATCAATGGAATCAGTCAGCATTACGATTTAGAAATCCAGACGGTAGCTGGGGAGCATATACAAATCTTCTGGGACCGGAAGGGCCTGAAGGTGAAAAAGGAGATAAACCAGAGCACCAATGGAGTGGCACATCTGTAAGGTTTGAAAATCCGGATGGTACATTTGGCCCATACATCGATCTTAAGGGGCCACAAGGTAATAGTGTGACAGTAGTGGGCTCAGTAGCTACAGTTGAAGATTTACCTGATGGCTCAAATAGCGAGATAGGTGATATGATCATCGTAGCTGAGACAGGTGAAGGTTATGTATGGACGGGGACCGATTGGGTCAATGTGGGGCAAGTGCAAGGTCCCCAAGGCGAAGTAGGTCCATCAGGGCCAGCTCCGGAGCACCAATGGAGCCAAAATTCGCTTAGGTTTAGAAATCCTGATGGCTCCTGGGGAGACTTTACTGATCTCAAAGGTGAACAGGGAGATCAGGGAACGGATGGACTCGCCCCTGAGCATGAATGGAACCAAACCGGGCTAAGATTTAGGAATCCTGACGGGACGTGGGGAGATTTCACCGACCTTCAAGGTCCGGAGGGTGAAATGGGGCTAGCTCCAGAGCACCAATGGAATCAAACCGCATTAAGGTTTAGAAACCCTGACAGCTCCTGGGGGAGCTTTAGTAATCTCAAAGGAGAACAAGGCGATCAAGGACTACCCGGACAACAAGGTCCTCCCGGTGAACAAGGTGCACAAGGAGAGCAAGGCGAGGACGGACTAGCACCAGAACACCAATGGAACCAATCGGCACTTAGATTTCGAAACCCTGACGGTTCATGGGGTTCGTTTACTAACCTAAAAGGAGATCAAGGTGAACCAGGTGAGGCCGGACCTTCAAACGAATTAGCCATAGGTAATGTGACTTCAGGTGATAATCCTCAAGCACAAATAACAGGGGAATCACCAAATCAAATACTCAACCTTGTCTTGCCCAAAGGTGACCCGGGACAAGACGGTGCTCCAGGACCACCGAATACACTAACTATTGGTACAGTGCAATCGGGTACAACTGCTCAAGCCGCAATTACAGGACAAGCACCCAATCAACAGTTAAATCTGGTATTGCCCCAAGGTCCACAAGGCGAACAAGGTATACCTGGTGAACAAGGCCCTCAAGGTGATCCCGGCCCTCCCGGTGCCAGCAGTGCTGAAGGCGATGTCACAGGGTCATTAAACAATACTACCGTTGAAAAAATCCGAGGAACTAACGTAGCACCTACTACACCTACAGAAGGCCAACTCATGTTTTGTGCGGTCTCTTATCCTAACCTTCTGTAACCCTTATAAACACTGAGTTTGTGTTTTCATTTTGGGTGTCCCGCGTTATTTTCAGCGCTATTTTATCTTTGTTTTCATGTTTGTTA
>SLDF01000117.1 GCA_007125435.1 Saprospiraceae bacterium | reverse complement strand
TCTGATAATGAAGGAACCGAGCCGCCTCTGGCTCGGCATCATTATATCTGAATAAAATTGCTATAATGAGTAAGCTAGTAAATGATAATAAAACATAGCCGCCCTCGGCTCAGCATCGACTAAACCTTGATTTGAATCCAATACTAAGAATGCTCTGTAAATCTTACAATAAAATTAGAGCGCCTCTGGCTCGGCGACTGGAAGAAGCCGAACATCATCTGTAGCGACACTCCATAGAGATGTGGTGAATACAAGCGAATAGCCAGACCCGAAGGGACACGCTCAAAACATCTTCTAAATGAAAAATACTAATCTTATCTCTCGAATAATCACCTATCAATCTATGATGATGTCCTTGCCAAATCGGGTCAGATTGGTGCTGATGGTCAGCTGATGGGCACTGCCTGCGAGGTGGTAGGTGCCGAATCCATAGCCGATTTCGAATTGCTTTACCCGGAAGGCAAATCCTCCGCTAAAGCCGGTGAATGACCTGAAATTGAGGACGCTGAGCTCGCGGTTTCTGAAGTGGTTGTAGGCGGCGAAGACTTTGAAGTTTTCTTGCTTGCCGACGAGGATTTCGACGCCAAAGACGAGGTGCCTGAAGAAGTTTTCAGTCATCTGGGAAAACCGATTGGGTTCGGGTACCTCGTCCTGAAAGAGTGTATTGCGCTCCTCCGACTCGGGATTGTCGTACATGAGATTCCACCTGTGGAGATTATGCGCTGAGACGCTGAATCTTATGGGTGCTTTATTTAGTTTTTTGGAGAGGCCGAGTCGTACGTCATAGGGTAAGCGCTCTCCTCCTGTCTCTGTGTAGGATTGTAGGACAAAGCCGGCATTCAAGACGGTAAGTCCGAGCCAAAATGTCTCATCGATCATATAATGCGCCCCGAAATCGAGACCCATGGCATAAGAATTAAAATCATCAAGACTGGAGTTTATGAGCTTGGAATTCATACCAAGGCGGAGCCGCTCATAGAGCTGAAATGAGCCGCCCACTGTCCAGGCAAACTCGCCTGCCGAAAAATTACCCAATTGCTGATCAAACTCGTCTGTCCATAAAAAATCACCATAACTGATATACTGAAAACCGGTGTGTAAGGTAATGTCATGGCGGCCGCCAATGTGATGACTGTAGGCGAAGTAACCGTTTTGTATACCGGCGTGATAAAACTGGTGGCTAAACATCAAGGATTGATGGTGACTCTCATTTAATATGGCCGGATTAAACACTGCGATACCAATGTCGTCAGTAGGTGCGCTGACATTGACCGACCCCAGAGCTGTGAGACGGGCAGAATTGGGCAGCATGAGAAACCGATAATTATCAGATCCGCCGACCTGAGCATATGCACCGGCGCCAAAACAAACTATTAGTACTATGTAAAATCGCGACATGTATATCTTTTAAATGATGTCATGTAAAGTCATCTACTTGCTTTATGCAGCAATATGGACAGCTCTTGAGTCCTTTAACCCGCATTATGCTTTGGAAATTCGTAATGAGGGTTAAAATGGCGAAAAAATAAGTGATTTTGTGAATGAGCCATAGTCAACCCTACGGTGATTGAACAAAATCAAGCAAAGCGACTTATTTTGAAGCCATCTGAAGCCGTAATAGATTTTCTAATGCATAATACGGGTTCAACCCAAGCATTAACGCCACATGTCTTATCAAAATTTTGATGTGTGCTATAAATAACAAAAAAAGCGACATAAAGTGATTATGTCGCTTTTTACCCGCCGTATAGCGTATTCTATCTATTTATTCTTTTGTGCTAATAGGCTTAATAAAATTTAAACCTATTGTCTTTTACGTCAAAATTTTCTTTGAGTGACTCCATGAATCTGGCGTCAAACTGTCTTCTGGCGTTGCTCTGCACAGTTGATCTAAACATAGCATCCTCTGTGGTCTCGGCAGGTCTCTTGCCTTTGAGCTGCAATACAAATACACCGCCATTCCCTCTTATAGGTCTCGATACAGCGTCCACTTCCATGCCGGCTGCGAATCCAACAACCTTTGGCTCGCGTCCAGCAGTACCCAAATCGCCCTGGTTGAAACCAACCTCTTCAGCTAATTCTCTGGTCGCTTCGCCATACATACTCTCTATCTCATTCATGGACTTTCCGGCTATAGCTTCCTTGATCTTCTCAGCTTTGAGTATATTTCTGACTTCTCCTTCTAGCTCGTCTCTCTTGTCTGCTGCTGAAGGTACGCCTTCGGATATAATGTTTTTCAAACCAACAACAACATACTTTTCAGTGTAGTATTTGCCCACCTCTGAAATGCTGTACACGTCACCTGAAACTTCACCTGCCTTACGGTTTCTTCCATAAGCCCATCTGACGATGTCTCTCACATCAGATCCAGCAGGTAAAACACCTAGTCTGAATGCATTCTTCTTAACTGGCGGTGCAAGAATCAGCCTCAGGTCAGATCGCTCATCTATAGCAGCTCTTAAGGACTCTAGCGTTCTGTTGTTATTAGCAACTTCGAAGGCTTCGTCAAAAACATCTCTTTGTGTATCTTCACTAGGTACGATCTCTCTCTGGACGGTCGCTAGCTGTACACCTTCGTTTCTTAAAATATACTTTCTGTCTGTTACCTCTACAAGGTGTAGACCAAACTGAGTCAATACGATCTCCGGCTTACCTATCTCTCCATTGTAGAATATGAAATCATTAAACTCCTGAACCATCGTGCCAGGAGCTACCATACCGAGATCCCCGCCCATCTGTGCAGAACCATCCTGACTAAACTGCGAAGCCATCTCCGCGAAAGTTGCCTGACCGTCAGCCAGCACAGTCTTGATACTGTCTAATCTCTGCTGTGCGCGCTGCGCCTCTTCCATGGTGTTCACTCTGATCAATATATGTCTGGACTGTACAGAGTCAGGGATAACTTTACGATCTACAATTTTGGACAACTTATAAAAACCGCCATCCTCATATGGACCGTAAACAGAGCCCACCGGCTCATTAAAGAATACATCTCTCAATTCATCTGAAAAATCCTCTCTGGTATCATATGCAGGCGTGAAAGAGCCCATATTGTTTTCAATAAATAAGGTGTCATTGTCTGTCAGCTCGAAAGTCTCAGTCATGTCCTCTAATTCCTTGCGTATAGCAGCAGAGTCAGATGCCGTAGGATTGACATTGATGATGACATACTCTAATACTCTGGTCTCTTCGTCCTGCTCGTATTTTTTTCTATTCTTCTTGATATGATCATTGATCGCTCGGTCCGTGACCTCTACATCTTCGTCTTCGATAACAGAATAAGGTACCTTCACGTAGTCTACTTCATATCTGTCATTATTGCCCCTGAAGTCTTCTTCGCCCATGAATGCAGGTGCGTACAGAGCCTTGTTGATCATAGTGGCAATCTTAGACTGTTTTCTGTCTTTTCTGATCTCAGATTGTTGGATCTGCCAAAATACGCGCAATTGCGGGTCAAGAGAACCATCATTAAGTTGCTGTCTGATGCTATTGATCTGCTCTTGATTGACTTGGCCTGTAGCCGGATCAGTGAATCGCTGCACAATAATGGGGCTTCTATTGGCTCCATATTGCAATTCTTCTAATTCTGCATCCGGAACAGTTATACCTATATCTTCTGCTTCGCTTCTGATGACCTCACGCTCTACAAAGTAAGTATATAAATAATCTCTCCTGCTGAAGACATCGGTCTCAGAGCCCGCATACAACACTTCTTCTGTACGGAGCATTTCTTTCCAGTCCACTTTTTGTCCTTCGACTTCTATGAGCGTAGTATCCATGGATTGTCCACCAAAGTTTCCGGAGTCCATATCCATAATAATGAAACCGGCTACCGCCACTGCTACCAGACCTAAAACCAGTCCTGTTCTCTTCCTTATTGCTGATATAACCGCCATCGTATTTGCTTGTTATTGTTTAAATATAAAAAAAGTTTGAGAGCTACAATTGAGCCCATTCTGAAAAAACCCTGCAAAGGTAATTTATACATTGTGTTTTTCAAACTTTACCTCGCTTTTACCTTTACATTCTTTGTTTTAAGTGTGGATAGGGCTGATATTAGGTATTATTATGGGAGAGATGAGTTACTTGTTATTTTTATCATAGTGCTCGGCACCATTGACCAATTCTTTGTAAAATGATTGTCCAAATCGGCGTGTGATGGCTTCTTCGAGAAATTCATATAGCTTTATACCTTCATGTTTGCCTTTGGCACAGGCGGGATTGCACACTTCCCAACGATCGTAATTGATGGCTGTGTAGTTGTGCTCTGGTATTTCTGTGATTCGGAGCGGATAAAGCTCACAAGAGATAGGTTTCTTAAAATCAATGGCCTTATCTCTGTAGGCACTTTCTATACCGCAATAGGCTATGCCCAGTTCATTGGTTTTCAAAAAGGCACATGCGCCATCTTCTCTTAGTGTAGTGCCTCTGAACTGTCTATCATCGTCTTCATATGTTTGAGCAATACCATGTTTTTTGATGGCTTCAAGGCCTTCATCGTCTATGTAGGGCTTGATCTTATCTAACAACAACTCGATGGTAGTCTCCTCTCCGGGGTCTATCGGCGCACCAAAATCCCCCGCTACACAACAAGCCCCCTTACATGCTGTAAGATTGCACTGAAAGTACGTTTCAAAAACATCCTCACTCACTAAAGCCTCCTGAATCAAATACATAACATCCTGATTTATAGTGCAAAGATAAAATTTGATTTTAGACTTTCAGAAGTAGCTTTTATTTTGTTATCTTTGGGGGCTTTGAAGAAGCAGGGTTTTATGATCCGTTTATTGTACTTATCTATTAAGTTACTACCTGTAATAGTGGTTATTTTGCTTCAAATCAAACGGCAGTGTCCACAATAAAAATTGAATGAAAAACATTTTTATTACATTGCGGTTTGACTCTTGAAAGAAGTACAATACTATGCTTTTTTCATCCAATGAATTCCAACATTAATTACTCAAATATATATACATGGACATATTGAAACAAAAGTTTTTTGATAAGTGCTCAACACTGAGCCAGGAAGTAAAAGGCATACTGAAGGAGAATGGCGATTTCAAAGTAGATGAAGTTGTTTTGAAGCAAGTCTACGGTGGAATGAGAGGTATCAAATCAATGGTATGGGAAACCTCTCTTTTAGATGCTAATGAAGGGATCAGGTTTAGAGGGTATTCTATTCCGGAATTGCAAAAGTTATTACCAAAAGCCGATGGTGGAAGCGAACCATTGCCGGAAGGTATTTTTTGGCTTATGTTAGTTGACGAACTTCCAACAGAAGAAAATGTCAACTGGCTGACAAAAGAATGGCACAAGCGAGCAGAGCTTCCTCAGGAGACCTTAAATGTTTTAGATGCTTTGAGTACGGATGCTCATCCTATGACTCAATTTTCAATTGGAATTACCAGCTTAAGGAACAACAGTATTTTTGCTCAAAGGTACGCTGAAGGGATGTCAAAATCTGACTACTGGGATGCCACCTATGAAGACACTATGAACCTTCTGGCTAAGCTACCCAGACTCGCTGCTTATATCTTTAGAAGAACTTACTTCGATGGCAAGCATATACCTGCAGATACTAATCTTGACTGGGGTGCTAACTTTGCCCATATGCTAGGCAACGACGACCCCGGCTTTTATGAATTAATGAGAATCTATCTCACTATACACGCTGATCATGAGGGTGGAAATGCCTCTGCGCATACTACCCACTTAGTAGGGTCTACATTGAGTGATGCCTATTTATCTCTTGCCTCCGGCATCAATGCACTAGCGGGACCACTGCATGGACTGGCCAATCAAGAGGTGATAAAGTGGGTCTTTGAAATGATTGATGAAATAGGAACATCTACACCTAGCAAAGATCAAATTGCCGAATATGTAAACAATACGCTCAATGCAGGTAAAGTCATCCCGGGATACGGTCATGCCGTACTGAGAAAACCGGATCCTAGATTTACAGCGCAGAAGGAATTCGCTGAGAAAAACATACCGGATAGTGATATCGTGAATGTCATTTGGAAGATTTTTGATGTCGTACCACCGATCCTACAAGGGCTTGGCAAAGTCAAAAACCCATGGCCTAATGTGGATGCGCATTCAGGCGCACTACTGGTGCACTATGACATGAAGCAGTATGACTTCTACACTGTACTATTCGGTGTGAGTAGAGCTATGGGAGTGCTGGCACAGCTGTGCTGGTCCAGGGGCATGGGACTTCCATTAGAAAGACCTAAGTCTATGACCACCGGCTACATCAAAGATTTACTGAATCAGTAGTCTGGAAACCATATACCAACCAAGAGAAAAAGTCGATGATAAAAACGCTAATCGACTTTTTCTCTTTTTTTTATTTTTTACTTCAAGCTTTTTTTCCGATTTTTCGGGCGTTTTAGATCGAATCAATTAAACATTTTTTTATGAATATACCATCGGAACTCAAGTATACCAAAGAACATGAATGGATCAGAATGGATGGCGATGTAGCAGTCGTTGGCATTACTGACTTTGCTCAGGGAGAACTAGGAGAGCTAGTTTATGTTGAAGTGGACTCAGTCGGCGAAAGCCTAGACAAAGACGATGTATTCGGCACTGTAGAGGCCGTAAAAACAACATCAGAGCTATTCATGCCTATTTCGGGTGAAGTACTGGAATTCAATCCGGAACTTAACGAAGACGAGTCCGATAATCCAGGAGCAATTAATGAAGACCCTTACGGCCAGGGATGGATTGTAAAAATAAAACCTTCCAATCCTCAAGAATTAGAAGATCTTCTGGATGCCGATGCTTATCAAGAATTGGTGAGCTAAATCGCCAGAAAAATATTGAACTCAACGGTACTTTTTATATTAGCATTAGCCTGGACCATTGTTGTGCTTGTGGCATCAGTCATACCCTTGTCTATTAATATAAATATCGGTAGTGGTTTGTCTTTTTTACCGGTCAAGGGTGATAAAATCCTTCATTTTGTCGCTTACTTTACCCTTGTATTTTTTTGGGCGCTGTATGCTTTTAGTAGCGACTTTGACAGTAAAAAGAAAGTCTTAATTACTGTTGTCCTGGGCTGTATACTTTACAGCATTTTTATAGAAATGATTCAGGGGTATTTGAGCTATCGCTCTTTTGAATGGGGTGACATTGGAGCTAATATTACAGGTGCTGTTATCGGAGGATTGGCGTCTGTCCTTTTATCAAAGGCTAATTCAAATAAGGACTCATAGGTCGGATTGAAAAAAAAGGAATGCCAGAGCTTTTGCTTACATAATATTCAATCATGTAGCTCTAGGTTGTTTCTATACTGCACAACCAAAAAATAAGACACTCTAGCCGGCATGAGGTTTATTTCAAAATGTGGTTTGTTCTACCGGAGTGCATCAGCGCTGCGTAGCTGTGCCGACCGAAGGAAGGCAGTCCGAAGGACCGAACGAATAGTGAGCAGCGTAGCATAGCGACCCGACGACGACAGGAGGAGGGTGATGCCCAAAGCAACTAATAAACTAAGATGTCTGACTGTAAATATGCATAGGAACCTTTTTATATAGTCATTTAATAGCCATGTCGATCTCAGTATAAAGGCTGGTTGTCACAAGGTTACAGTTTATAAAAAATCGTTATTTTTATACTTCTTATTGATTTTATAGTATTTTTGTGGTAGATGAGAATTAACTTTGTCGCTTCTGCGTTCTAACAATAGTATTTACAAAGAAGCGGCTCCAGTATACTGGAATCCGTTATAGGCGAGACAATCTATTATTGCGATATTTATGAAGAAAGTGCATTACATAGCTCTTCTGGTTTTAGTATTGGTATTGATGATCTACACATCATGCTACAAAAACGACCTTGATCTGGATAAATGGAGGGAACCATTGTCTTCGTCATGGGTATTACCACTTCTCAACGCCCACTTCACCATTAACGACATCAGCCTATTAGGCGATTTCATCAACACCAATGCGGATGGCTCAATTGACTTGGTGTATCGCGAAGACTCAGTCGTGCTCCAGAGTGCCGCAGAGTACTTCGATATCATCCCCAATCAGGAGCTCAGCGAAGAAAGTGCAGCAGTCGGTGATGATCCGTTTAATAAGTTGTACCAATTAGATGTCTTTGAGGATATCAGGATTGATCATATCCAGTTTCATGCCGGATTGCTAAATTTTAGTTTTGACGCGTCTACACCTGTAGGGTCTATCGTTGTATTTACCATATACAATGCTAATCGAGAGGGTGAGCCTGCCATTTTTGAGTTTGAACGCACCGCTCATAGCTTGTCCGGAGCATTCAACGTAGATGGATATACCATTGACATCGAAGACTTCAATGATAAAAATGAAATTGGATACGAGTATTATATCAAGCGCAGTCCGGGGCTAGATGTCGGAGATACCATACATTTTGACTGGAACTTTACTGATATCAAGGTCAGAAAAGCTATTGGTTACTTTGGCAATCGGACTTTTGATTTCAATGATGGGGAATATGAGCTGGATATTGACCTGTTTTCAAACATTGAAGGTGAACTGATCTTGAGCAATCCTCAAATCGAAGTCACCATCACCAACCCAATCGGCGTGCCTTTTCGTCTGGAGCCGGAGCTTAAAGCCATAAGCGGACAGACTGTTAAAAACATACAATTACCACCTCTGGACCTAAAAGGTGCATCATCAATTGATGATCCTGAAGTAATAACCTTCACCTTTGATAAGGACAATTCTGATATCATTGAGTTATTTTCTACACTACCTGATGTATTGCAGTTTTCAGGACAATTAATTTCGAATCCGGACATGGATGATGCCTTATTAAATTTTGCCAGTCGGTTCAATATCATTCAAGTGGATATGGGTGTAAAAATACCTCTTGACTTTAGCGCAGAAGGCATCACAATTCGTCAATCCTTTGAGGATTTAGATTTTAATTTTGACGCCAATACGACCATTGAATCAATGTTATTTAGGTTTAAGAATGAAAACAGCTTTCCATTCGATGCCCGTCTCAATTTGTTCTTCCATGACAAGGAAGGTGCTCGACTAGATTCTCTTCATTTACCTGTCGTGCAAGCAGCCGACGTACAAGATAATGGCCGTGTGATCTCGCCTAATCACTACCAATATGAAGTAAAACTCGATAGCCAAAGCGTTCAAAATATCATCAATACCCACGCCATTCAGCTCAGTGTTTTTATTTCTACCCCTGATGCTAAGGCCATACAGTTGTTTGATGATTACTATTTCAAATCTCAAGTCAGTGCACAGGCTGACTTAATCCAAGGTTTAGATGGCCAATGAAAAAATCATTCTTTGCATCTGTAATCTGCTTCTTATGTTTTACTAGCCTTGCTATGGCACAGTTTGATGCAGCGCTTTACGGGTTGCACAGTATAGCTCAATCCGGCCTTTATAATCCCGCCATCAAAAGCGATATGAGACTATCGGTAGGTCTGGGCCAGACAGGCTCTAGTGCCTATTCGACAGGATTTTCAGCATTCGAAGCTCTGGCAGAAGGCTCTGATGTCAGCGAAAATCTGGACAACCTCATCAATCAGGTCAGATCAAATGACATCATCCACTTAAGAAATGACATCAATGTCTTGTATACAGCTTTCAACCTTACCCCCAATATGCAGCTCAGCTTTGGCGGTCAGATCAATCACCATGCATATACACAGGTGCCTGTAAACCTGCTGCGTATATTGAGGGGTAATAATCAAGAAGATATTCTGAATAAAGAAGTGAATTTTGGAGGCTTTGGATTTGAATTTGCACAGACATTTGGCATCCATAGCGGTTTACAATATCAGATCAATGACCAATGGAGTGTGGGCATGAGGGCCTATTTCTTTAATGGATTCATTCACTACCAGATGCGATCCTCTGACAACAACGTATGGGCCTATCTGGGTGAAGATGAATGGAGACTCGATAGCGATGTCTCGATCAGATCATCCGACTTCGTCAACGATGAAACCATTGAGCTCAGAGAGGAACTTCCCTTTCTCAATCCGGGATACCAGTTTGACCTGGGTGTGGCTTATCAATACAACGACCGATTGTCCATAAGCGCCTCTATACTGGGCTTAGGCAGTATGCGATATAGCTATGGGCTAGAAAACACCATATCTAGAGGCACCTTTGATTACCGCGGTATAGATGTAACTGCCGACAATTTTAACATAAACAGTGCAGATATTATTGACAGCCTTATTCAATCCCTCGACTTTATGACTAATCCTGGTGAGGCCTATTCCCGGTCTAGACCATTTACAGCCTTTCTGGCCGCCCACTACGAATGGACACCGAGGCATCAGTTCAGCTTTATCAATAGCTTTAATCGCTGGGGAGATCTCCAATACATTAACTCCAGTCTAAGATACTTGTATGTGCCCTGGAAACACCTTCACGGCATGGTCAATATCAACACCTTCAATGGACGGCTATGGGGTGTGGGCGCCGGCTTTCAGGCCAGAGTCAATGGCGCTCAATTCTTCCTGCTGACTGACTTTATGCAGCCCAATTTTAATATTAGTAAAGTACGTGGTCTGTCTTTAAATCTGGGTCTCAATGTCATTCTCTTCCCCAAAAGAGAACAGCCAAAAGCATGATCTTCTGTCACTCTGCTCTTATCTGCTTTAAAACTTTTAACGCTTCCTCTTCCGCATCCAGATCATCTTCATCAAATGTGGCTGTCGAGAAAAACCGACCCTGATCTGTATCGAAGGCAAATATGACAATTCGACTAAAATCCTTGTAACCACCGGCAACGAAGCCCTTCAGATGACCGGTGTCCATCGGATAAATAGGGTCAGGATCCTCCAGCCTGAACAACCGTCTCAAAAATATAGCGAATTCTTCTAGAGACTGACCCTGACTCCGTCTGTCCACAAAATCATATATGCCTATCTCTATCCCATCTCCGGCTATGATCAATGACTCGGCATCATTGTTGATGACGACCATCTCGGCGTCTACGACAACAGAAAACTCATACATCTTCCACTTGTACTCGACTTGCTGAGCACCGGCCGTTGTCATCCACATGAGTCCTAGAATTATCAGTTGTATGTTTTTCATAAAGATCTTCCTTGTTTTCAAATATTCATTCATGAGATCGCTTTATACAAAACCTAATTTGAGCCCGCTTTATTGGCACGACAGCCAGTATTATCTGCTAATCGATCTCTTTTTCAATCCGAATTATGCATTGAAAATTCGCAATGAGGGTTCAAAGTCTGTTATTGCTTCGCTACTCCTCTGTAATCATCAAAAGCCTTCATAAGGGCTTCATAAAACCACTCAGATACCACCTTAGCCCCTTTTGGCGTAAAATGGATATGGTCTGTACTGGCCAATGCCGGTTCTACATTCACCCACTGGGGCATAGAGCCCGGACCTCCCATCGCCTCGAATAAGTCCCAATACGCTGCACCGGCCTCAAACGAAGCCTTTTGCAATGCATCTCTAATGCTTGCTAGCATTGGATAAGTCACGAACTTGTCTTTATCCTTAATGGACATATCCGATGGCCCTATGACAATAAATGATGACTCGGGATTCAACTGCCGCAATGTCCTTATCTGAGCACCGAACCACCTGCCAAAGTCTTCCGCCCGCTTCTCATCGTCGATATAGGGCACGCTATTGCCCCCAAATTGCAATATGAACAACCCCACATTTTCCCTGTCATACTGCTCCTTGAGCTGCAAGCGGTCGATCTTGTTAAAAAAAGTACCCGAGCTCCCGCGCAAAGGTATATTATCTACCACCAAGCCGGATAGTGGCTCCAGACTTATGCCATAAAAGTCAGGGCTATCCACGCCTTCAAACTCGAAGCGTATCACCCCCGGCGCATCTTCTACATCTATCACCAATTCATTGTAGAATGCCACATCTCTCAGCGAGTCAGCCTGGTACAGCTCACCATCCAGATAGAGCTTATACGCCACTAAAGACCTGATATTACCATAGGCCATACGTATTCTTGAGAATTTCTGGGTGCGGCCATATATACCGCCTTTGGGCTTCAGCTCTACCCAGGCCCTTACCGTGTCTTGCTCAGCTATTGCACCATCTTCTACTGTAGTGACTACTTCTTCATTGCCTTGGTCCGCAGCAACATCTATAGTGTCGACGCCGTCCTCTCTGAGGTTATCCACTATGACCGTATCTTCCTCTGGTATGAAGCGATGAAAGCCCGCTAGCATGCCATATCTCGTATGGATGGATTGTGGTCTGCCATAGGCCGTATACCTATACCAGTTATCAGAAGATGTATAGTCCATCACCGGTGTCGGTATGACCTCTACCAGAGAGAGCCATCCACTCCCCTGCCCCCCATAAGCGCCCTGCAATTGATGACGCAGATAGCCCGTGATGCGATCGCCCTCTATCTGCGAATCCCCATAGTGCATGATACGCATCATGCGTTGACGCTGCGCCCCGGCATTAACTGCCTCGAAGAAGTTAGCACATGCCGACATCGTAGAGTCTGCGAATTGGATCCACTTCATCTCCTGTTGGTGTGCTATTTTCGCACGCTTTATAGAATCTCTTATGGCAGTAGAGTCGATTTTCAAGCTGTATATATCAAAAAGTTCCTGCAGGGCGACACGGCGCTGAGGCTTATCTTCGGCCCAGAATCCATCCCAATCGGGAAAATCCAGCACGAAGTCATCCGTGACCCTTACTCCCTCTGACGGCCACACCAGCATGATGCCACCGATCACAGCAAAAGTCATCAACAAATACGCTACCGTCCTCCCCGGATTGGACATATCATAATATTTTATACCGCCAGATTGTGTGTACGCAGGGCGTCATTGAGAGAGACCTTCTTATCCGTACTTTCCTTGCGTTTACCTATGATTAGTGCGCATGGCACGCCATATGTGCCTGCAGCGAATGTCTTGGGATACGTACCCGGTATGACCACCGATCGCGCGGGTACCAGTCCCTTATAGGTGACCGGTTCATCTCCACTCACATCGATGATATGGGTAGATTTAGTCAGTACGACATTAGCGCCGATGACAGCCTCCTTCTCCACTTTGGCGCCTTCCACGATGATGCATCTCGACCCGATGAAGCAGTCATCCTCGATGATGACCGGACTCGCCTGCACCGGCTCCAGTACACCGCCGATGCCCACACCACCGGAGAGGTGCACATTTCTACCGATCTGCGCACAAGAGCCCACAGTCGCCCAAGTATCTACCATCGAGCCACTACCCACATAAGCACCGATATTGACATACGACGGCATCATGATCACCCCTTTTTCCAGATAAGCACCATACCGCGCGATGGCATGGGGCACCACCCTTACACCCTGATTCGCATAGTCCTTCTTCAGCGGTATCTTATCGTGAAACTCAAAAGGCCCCACCTCGATCGTCTCCATTTTGGCTATCGGAAAATAAAGAATCACAGCCTTCTTCACCCATTCATTGACCTGCCAGCTACCATCTACAGGCTCAGCCACACGCAGCACACCCTTATCCAGTTGCGCCACAGCATCTAGCACAGCAGCCTTCGTCGGCCCGTCATTCAGCAGCGATCTGTCCTCCCAGGCCGCCTCTATTAGATCTCTGATTTTATCATTCATGTTCTCTTCATTTTGTGCAAAAATAAAATAAAAATCGCCTCCATCCCCATCTTTCCCCCTCCATTTCATCGGATAGAGATTTGAGTTGATCAGCAGGTATTGAACCCGCATTATGCATTAGCGGTTTCTATTACGGCTTTAAATCGACGAAGGAGATTCACGAACACAAATAAAGAAATCAAAATAGCGTGAG
>SLDF01000208.1 GCA_007125435.1 Saprospiraceae bacterium | reverse complement strand
GCCCTATTAAATATTCCCGTGTGTCGTGAACAGTCACTAAGACAGACTGTCAACTACCTTAAAGATTCTGGTGTATCTGTATTTTGTGCAGACCTTAGTGGAGATCAAGCCATTCATGAGGTGGATTTTAAAGCGCCTGTATGCATAGTAATGGGTGCAGAAGGTAAAGGTATCAACCCTGATCTCCTTCTCCATGTCAACAACAAATTTAAAATACCTCAAATTGGTGTTACAGATTCTCTAAATGTATCTGTGGCTACCGGTGTAATCTTGTATGAAATACAACGGCAAAGACGTCTGACTACTTGACCTACATTGAGCAATTAAACTTCACTTATATATAAGATCAATTGGTAACACTGGTATAATGTTATTGGCACAACACTTAAAGTTGTTATTTTAATGTATTTGAGATTTAATATCAGAGCGCAGGTTACTTTCTTAAAGCTCTCAGAAAAAAAGCTATTTTTGCAAAAAAAAGGAATAGATGCAAAAAAGAATTATATTTTTATGGATGCTGGCTTTAAGCATGCTGTTGACATCCTGCTTTACCGGCAAATCAGCTCAGTCTGCAGCTTACCAACCTCTTGAACCTAGCCTTCTTTGGGAAATCACCAGTAAGCAACAAGATAAACCTTCTTACTTATTGGGAACCATACATATGATACCTGCTGATAAGTTTTTCTGGACCGATCAAATGGAAGAAGCCCTGCAAAAATCTGATAACGTCGTATTTGAATTAGACATGAATGAAATGACCGACATGAGCAAGGTCATGGGATTGATGGAACACCTTTTCATGGCAGGTGATACAACATTAAAAGACTTATTGACAGAGGAAGAATTAGCAGTGGTTGATGGCAAATTTCAAGAAATGGGGCTGCCAATGTTTATGTTTGAAAGAATGAAACCGTTCTTTCTGACAGTCATGCTATCAGAAGACATGAAGCCGGGAGGACTAGACGATGGCAGCATTGTATCCTATGAGTTTATGATACAAGAAAAGGCAGAGCGGCTCAACAAGCCAAGCTCAGGGCTCGAAACACTCGAATATCAAGCATCTATATTTGACAAAATCCCCTATGTAGATCAGGCAAAAATACTTTTAGAGACGATTCAGGCTGATGCTTCTAGCGAAGATGGCTCTCAAATAGACAGAATGGTTAAACTCTATACACAGCAAGACATAGAGGGACTCTCAGAAATGATTAACGACAGTGAAGAAGGCCTGGAATGGCAAGAAGACCTTTTGTTTGAGCGCAATAGAAATTGGATCGAATTGATGGAGCCGTTGATGCAGTCAAATTCTGTATTTTTTGCTGTCGGTGCCGGACACTTGCCTGGTGAGCAAGGCGTCATTCACCTGCTCAGACAGAGAGGCTATAAAGTAAAACCTCTTAAATAATACATTATTATTTCAGTTGATTTGGCATAAAAGAGACCAATATATATTAATTTTGTCCATATTTATCAGCTATTTATGCATGGCATCCGTGGTAATTTGATAAAGTAATCACTTCGACCAACTAGAAAGGATACCTGCAAGTAATAGAGGATGAAGGCAAGATCAACAGTAAAAATGTCAGAGAACCGATCAGCACTTTTGCATTTGCTTATCATTTTAATAAATTGAATAGAGCCTCAGGCTAATCAAGAGAAAAAGTTAAATCATGAAAAGAATCATACTCATCACACTGGTGGCCATAGCACTAGCCACATCTACAGCAATAGCCCAAAGCGCTCTACACAAGGATGCATTAGGTTTCAGGTCTATGCTTGTAGATTATCAAGGGCCATACAATGGTGAGTTTGAGAATTTCCAGGCTTACAAGCCGGGCTTTGAGCTGTTTTACAGTCGTTCTCTACACCAAAATTTCAATCTATTCATTCCATTTAGAGCCGGCTTAGGTCGGATGCAAGAAAGCACAGATAATTTCACATTTGCAGGTCTGGACGTTCAATTACAGTGGCAGTACAAACGACCCAATAAACCTGTTACGCCATACCTTTTTGCAGGTGTTGGCGGCGCTATGATACCCGATAGTGATATGCACGCAGAAATACCATTAGGCGGTGGATTGGATATACACCTTAGCGAGCGAGTGTCCTTAAATACCTTTGTATCCTACAGGTTAGGCTTTCCCGGAGACCTTAATAGTTTTCAGCATGGTATAGGTTTCAAGTATCACCTGGTCAAGAAGAAAAAGGAAGAAAAAGAAATGGAGGAAATCTTCTCTGATATTGATGGAGATGGCGTACCTGATCATCTAGATGAATGCCCGACTATTCCTGGATTACCGGAGTTTGACGGATGTCCAGATACAGATGGCGATGGTATTCCAGATCATTTAGATGATTGTCCACTACTAGCCGGGTTGCCTGAATTCGGAGGATGTCCTGATACGGATGGTGACGGTATACCTGATCATTTGGATGATTGCCCTACAGAGCCCGGACCAAAAGAAAATAGAGGCTGTCCTTACATAGATAGCGATGGCGATGGTGTACCTGACCATCTGGATAAGTGTCCCAATGAGCCGGGTTTGCCAGAATTTGACGGCTGTCCGGATACAGACGGAGACGGTATTCCTGATCACCTCGATGATTGTCCACTGGATTATGGCCCTGCTCACCTCAAGGGCTGCCCAGACACGGACGGCGACGGCGTACCTGACTACATGGATAAGTGCCCTCTAATACCCGGTCCTGCATCTAACTTTGGCTGTCCTGAGCTCAATAAGCAAGAAAAAGAAGTATTAGATAAAGCCATGAGGTCAGTGCAGTTTGATCTAGGGTCTGACAACCTGAAGTCATCCTCATTCCCAGTACTCAATCAGATCGTAGAAATACTCAAAAAGTACCCAAGCTATAATCTAAGTATAGAAGGACATACAGACACCACAGGTAGTCCTGAGTTCAACCTCCGACTTTCAGAAAGCAGGGCTAAAGCTTGTAAAGAATATCTCATCACCAGAGGCATCGACCCGGACCGTATGACATTCAAAGGGTATGGCATCACAAAGCCAAGATTTGACAATCGTACAGAAGAAGGTCGTCAATTAAATAGGCGCGTAGAGTTCATCATGTTGTTGGATTGATACTGTAGAGTATATAGCAGTTAATATTAGTGATTAGCTATGATTTATTCTGTTGCCTTGGGCATCACCCTTCACTTCGTTGCGGGTCGCTATGCTACGCTACTCACTATTCGTTCGGTCCTACGGACTGCCTCCTAATCGTCGGCACAGCTCCGCAGCGCTGATGCAATAAAGAAAAAAACTTGAAAGACACCTTTGTAATTACCTAATCAAGCATTATTTAAACCCGAACTATGCAATAGAATTTTCCATTACGGCTTAAAAGTTATAATTACCAAATACTCTATGCTAGTGTGGCATTAATACAAAGCTTATATTTACCCTATGAACCCTTTACCACGCAATATCAACCCGTTTACCGACTTTGGTTTCAAGAAAATATTTGGCGAAGAAGCCAGTAAAGATATTTTACTAGACTTTCTCAATGCGGTACTGGAAAACGAAGTGGGAGAAATCGTGGATTTAGAATACGCCAAGAATGAGCATCTGGGCACTTCAGAACTAGATCGCAAGGTAGTATTTGATATCTTTTGTAGAACATCGAACGGTGAACGTATTATAATAGAGATGCAAAAGTTTTTTCAGACTTACTACAAAGAACGTTCTTTATACTACACTACTTTTGCTATACAAGAGCAGGCGGTAAAAGGTGAGTGGGACTTTAGACTATATCCGGTATACTGCATATCCTTGCTGGACTTTGTCTTGAGAGACTCCAATTTTGAAACAACTAATTTCTTTCATATAGTTAAACTAATTGAAATTGAAACAGGAAAGGTATTCAATGATAAATTGAATTTTATCTATTTGGAGATGCCAAAATTCAACAAAAATGTAGACGAGTTGGAAACTAAATTTGAGAAATGGATGTATTTACTCAATAGGCTAGAATTTTTAGAGCGTCTTCCGGAGAAGCTTCAACATAAAATATTTGAAAAAGTCATGAGCATTGCAGAACTACTTAAGCTAGAAAAAACAGATAGAAAAGCCTATGAAGAAAGTCTGAAAAAACATCGAGACCTTAAGAATGCCATGGATACGCAGTATAGGCTAGGTATAGAAGAAGGTATGGAGAAAGGGTTAGCAGAAGGTCTTGAAATAGGAAGACGCGAAGGTTTAAAGCAATCAGCTATCATGATGCTCAAAGCTGGAATTGGTATTGAGTCTATTGCTGAAATTACTGGTTTGAGTACAGAGGAAATCAAAGCATTAGGTATATAGACAAGTTAAATGAGATTCAGAAGAGTATACATATTCTTCTTAATCCATCTAAGATTTTTTGTTTTAAAGTTGCATCAACGATAGGCACCTATAGCCTTCATGAATTGTCATATCGAGTACCTCTCAAAAGCTTCCAGACCACTCATTTAAAAAGATCGAGGTTAAACACATCAAGTATATTCTTGCAATTATATTTATCTTTTTCAATCGGCAAAATGGTTTAATATTGATTATTTTTGTACTCAAGACATAAATCGTGGGATATCTTTTTTATAAGCTTTATCAATTTTGGAAGCTACTATCTTTTGGTCTTTCTGGTATGGAACACAGAGCATCATCTGTTTTATCGGTTCTTTTATTTGTTAATGCATATACAATATTAAAGTACACATTGGGGGACATACCACCTTTTCTAAATTCCATTCACTGGTTTTTATATCTGCTTTGCATTGTTCTGCTAAGTCAAGTCTTCATTAATGTTTTAGAAATAAAAAAACTAGAGGAAAAGTACCAAAACGAAGGCATTGTCTCATTGATAACAGGATCAATTCTTGTCATTATGTATGTGTTGCTTTCCTGTTATTTTTTTATTGATGCATTAACAATACAGAGATCGAGTTAACAATGAGTCGTTTTACTTCGAGAAACAAGGTGGGGCAACTATATTGAAACTGTATCTTAATTGAATATTAAACTGATTTTTATTTTTGACTTTGCATTAATCATCTGGTAGTATTCCATGATAATTTCTTCTTTTTTTCACTACGGCAGTCCAAAGTGAGCAATGAGCTAACAGCGAGTCTTATAGACTCTAAAATAGACATCCTAACATCTGCCAGTTTTGCTCTTTTTAGCAATAATATTTGGTAAAATATTTACTTAGCTTCGGTTATGTGCTCATTTTTTTTCGATTGTACTCAAAGTTAGTTGAGATTTAGACTATGTGGTGACTATTCTTAGACTCAAGCTTAACGACCCGGCGAATCAACCCGCCATTGTGCGGAGAGTCCTCAATGGCGGATTGAGGGCTTGTTGAGCATTAGCGATGAGGATGATGCCCATAACTGCAAAACGAGATACCTCCATATCCAACCTAAAAAATTTATTCTGATACTCAATGTATCTTTACAACTAATTCATACGTTATAAATTTAGACTCAATAATTAGATTTATTTTTAGAGGAATGTATTAAGGCTAGTTCAATTAGAAAAACCCAATCGTTTTTACTACCTTGATGGTGTTCCAGCATCCAGTCAGTTTTATTATACTGGATTGGTGGGCACTTGCTTTAGCATATAATTATTAAAAAACACAATCAATATGATCGTACAAATAGTTTTTATCATAATGTCGGCTCTTTTGACAGCGCAAGATAATCGCCATGACATTGACAAAAGCCATGAAGACCACATAGCCCACAACCATCAAACCATAGATATGGACACCGTAGATATATCAAAATCATGGAAAACTATTGATTCTCTTCTTCAGATTAGACAGCCGAGAAGTGTAGATGCTGAATTAGATCGACTTATACCGGCTTTGATACAAAACAATAAGCCGTATGATCTCATTAAGGCTCACTTGTACAAGGCTAATGTCATCCAAAATACTGAAAGAGAAGGTGATATCCAACTGCTTGAATATTTGGAAACCATACTCAAAGACCTAGAAAGTCAAGATGCCTCTATTATGAAGAGCTATTTGGCAGAGTTTTATGTAGGCTATTTGAACAGAAATCTGTACCGCTTAAGATCTGCCACACAGGTAGACAGAACAATACCGGATGATATGAGATCCTGGACGGCCTATGATTTTAGACATAAAATACTGCAATATTACTTTGACGCGGCAGTTGATTCATTATTGGACCTTACCCCTATTGAAGATATCGATATTTTAATTCAAAAAGGTCGATATTCAGATGGTATAATGAAAACTGCCCAGGATCTCATGATGGCTAGGGCAATTGATTATTTATCTAGTCCACTAAGAAATCTTCCCGATCCGATTAATACATTTGACTTCAATCAAGAAGGGCTATATGCATCTTATGAAACCTTTATAAAAACTTCCTTTGAAACGCCAAATGAAAATGACCTTCGATATAGGGCTATAAAGTTGTACCAAATGGCGATACAAAAGGTGAAAAACAATCCGGAGGCATTGTTTTACTTTGACAAGCGAAGACTCGACTATGTAAAATCTAACATTAACACTAGTGACATTGACAGTATATATAAAGCGCGAATAAAAGCATACCTGGATCAATACAAAAATGAACCGATATACACTGAAATTGCCCATGCTTATGCAGTAATTCTTAGAAATGAAGGGGCAACTTATGATGCTTATAATCCCCTTACTCAGGACAAGCAATGGCAAGTCAAAGCTGCTCACGATTTACTGACTGAGGCCATAGCAAAGTTTCCAGATTCTTATGGCACTTCAAAATGCAAATCCCTAATCCAGGAGATAGAACGAAAGGAAATCAATATTACTTTGCCTACTTACATCCAACCTGCGCTGACCTTTCCGGTAGGAGTGCGATACAAGAACGTAAATGAGATTGTTATCATGCTCTTTGATGTATCCGATGATGAACGCAAGAGCGTTGTCAGTATGAACATAGAAGAGCGTAAACAGTACTTCAAAAAACAATCACCAACGCACACTCATAAGGTTTCACTGCCTGGCACAAAGGACTTTCAGAGTCATCAATTGGATTACCTGATAGAGGGATTAGAGCAAGGACAATACTTAGCTTACGTAACATATCCAGGCGCGCAGGATAATGACATCTACAGAAATATACAAACCATACAAGTAACACATCTAGATGCATTCATAAGACAGAACGAAGATGGGACGCTGGAATCCTGGACTACGGACCGAAGGCACGGAGGCCCCATAAAAAAAGCAACCGTAGAGCTTTATCAATTGTCAAATGAAAGAGGTCGCCTATCAGAGCCTGACCTCGTGGAGTCAAAGGTCACTGACAAAAACGGATATACTCAGTTTAAAATAAACGGGAGAAATAGTTATCGACTGAAAATTACGCACGACGGCTCATCTATCTCTCCCGACAACTTCCTCAATCAGCCCAGGATCAATAATCAAACCAGACAATGGCTGATGTACATGACGGATAGAAGCATCTACCGCCCTGGGCAAACTGTCTACTTTAAAGCTCTGGTGCTATCAGAAGACCCAGAAAATGATCCTGTCATACAGGTTAGAAAAAAGGTAAACGTTAATCTATATGATGCTAATCAGAAGATCATAGAAACACTGTCACTCACAAGTGATGAATTTGGTTCGATAAGTGGGCATTTTATACTGCCGATGAATGCCCTTCAAGGCAACTTCAGTATAAGTGCGGAGAATATGGGCGGAAGAAGGAGCATAAATGTGGAGTCTTACAAAAGACCAAGATTCGAAGTTGTTATCGATACGCTTACCTCCAATTACAGGATTGGAGACACCATAAAAGTGACTGGACATGCAAAAATGTACGCCGGTACACCTGTGAGACAAGCAGAGGTTAAGGTATCCGTCAGAAGATCTATGAATTACAGCATCTTTCCATGGAGGTTTAGACATTTTCCGTCAAGGGATTGGGACGATGTGCACTTCGATCTTGTACAAACAGACGATGAAGGCCGTTTTGAATTTGAGTTTGTTGCTAATAAGTCAACTGATCACAGAAGTAACTTTAATCCTGTTTACCGCTTTCAGGTAGAAGCAGAAGTCACCGATCAGACTGGAGAAACCAGGTCAGGGCAGTCAGTCATACCCATATCCACAAAGCCATTCATTATACAATTAGACATAGCCTCTATAACCCTAGCCGAGCAATGGACATCCATCAACTACGATGTGACAAATAGTACGGGACAGACCCAGTCAACAGATGTTGGGATAAAAGTAACCGAGCTGAAAGCACCGGATGAGTTAATCGAAAGACGCAGATCAACCAGACCCGACCAATTTCTCTACACAGAGGATGAGTTTAAAGCGAAGGCGCCCCACATCGAATACAAAGACGAGGCGGAATACGACAACTGGAAAAAGAAAAATATTGTGGTAAACAAAAAGGTCAACCCTATGGATCAAAAAATATTGCCTGTATCCACAGATGACTGGCCTTCCGGTGTATATGAAGTCACCTTGACTTTACTTAGTGATTCGACCTTGACGGTGACTAAGTATATAAAGGTTATCAACCCCAACAGCAAAGAAAACAATGGCTTCAATAGCAAATATGAAATGGTAGCGGATAAAGATCAATACGATGTGGGAGAACAAGCCAGGATCACATTAATCAATGGACACGGAAAAGAAAGCTGTGTCTATCTCGGTGTAGAAAAACCGAAATCTATTGAGCGAGAAGGATGGAAAAAACTGAAAGGTATTTTTACTTTCGGCATATCTGTTTCAGAAAAGGACTATGGAGGTTTCCATGTCAATGCCATCTCTGCATACAGATCGACCATGTACCCACAGACTTTAACTTTAAATGTGCCATATACCCACAAAGTCATTGATATAGAACTGCTTACAGAAAGGTTATTCACAGAACCTGGTTCCCAAGAAAAGTGGACGCTAAAGCTCGAAAACAAGGGAAAACCAATGCTACAAGCCCAAGTAACCGCAGCTATGTACGATGCCTCACTAGACGCTCTGATCAGTCACAACTGGGAGTCGGTGCGGTATAGAAACAACAGGAACAGACTTGGCTTCACACCGCTGATCAATCAATTCATGAAGTATTCTACAATCTATTTCTGGTCACATCACAGCAGATCAATTAGCGTACAACATAGAAGCCTTGACAACCTCAATAGATTTGGAATAAGACTAAGTGGTTTTACAACTGACATGGTATTAATGGAATCAAATATTAGAGGTAGTCGAGATGCAGAAGCCATGGAAATGAATGAGCCCCCTGCTCCATCTTTGTCCAAATCAAGAAATGAAGAGGAATACATCGACACACAAGACATCGACAATGAAATAGATTTCGACATTCCAGTCAGGGAAAACCTGAATGAAACCGTCTTCTTCTATCCAGATATGAAAACTGACAGTACCGGGCAAGTCCATATGGAATTCACCATGAATGAAGCATTAACCAGGTGGAGACTTATGGTCTATGCTCATGACAAATCATTGGCTCAAGGCAGTCTGACCCACTTCATAGAAACGAGGAAAGAATTAATGGTATTCCCAAATGTGCCGCGTTTTGTAAGACAAAATGACCTTGTCTTTTTGCCTGCCAGGGTGGAGAATGCCTCAAGTGAAACCGTCAGCATCTCTGCAACGATAAAATTATCAAATGCTATCAATGGGCAATCACTAGACCATTGGATAGCATCCTCAAAAGTGATGAAAGAAGACGTCCAAACAAATGCCAGTGGTCGATTTGAATGGGCAGTGCAAATACCACAAGATTTCACAGGTATGCTTAAGATCGTGTATAAGGCAGGAACAGATCAGCATACCGATGCTGAAGAGCACATCATACCCGTATTGACCAATAGGATGCTGGTGACAGAGACACTTCCTCTGTGGGTCAACAACAATGAAAGCAGGGCCTTTAGCTTTGACGCAATCCAACAACTCTTGAGTGATGAAGGCATTCAACACCATCAGTATACTTTGGAGTTTACTGATAATCCATCGTGGTTTGCTTTAATGGCTCTTCCTGTTTTATTGGAGCATAACCGACAGACAGCAGATGCGTTAGCAGCAAAGTTTTATGCCAATAGTATTGCTACATATGTCAGCCAAAAAGCACCTCACCTGAAAGAGATATTTCAATCATGGGCCAGCAAGGAAGATCTGATAAGTGAATTGGACAAAAATGAAGAATTAAAGTCTAAAGTGCTCGCAGCTACGCCTTGGGTGAGGCAAGCTGAATCAGAGGCCTTACAAAGAAAAAGAATAGGACTTTTATTTGACCTTAATAAAGTCGAAAATGGTCAAAAGCAAACTTTAAATCAACTAAAGGACCTGCAACAAGCCAATGGAGGGTTCTCGTGGTACCCGGGTGGAAGAGCCAATTGGTACACCACGCAAAGCATTGTAGAAATGCTGGGGCATCTGGATAAAATCGGTGTGAGAGATGTCAGGTCCGATGAAACAATCAGAACCTTATTATACAATGCCATTGGATATCTGGACAATGAGATCGTTAGGCATTATCGGGAATTAGAAAGAAGACAGCCATCCGAATCTGCAAGAAAGGAAAATGATAACCTCTCCCCTCTTGTGATTCACTATTTGTACACGAGATCCTTTTTCCCCGATGTGCCGAGGTCAACTCAGCTGCAGGATATCATCAATTTCTATCTTGATCAGACAGAGACTTTTGCTATCAATAGGTCAACATATCAGCAAACCTTGAGTGCTTTGGCATTGCATAGGTTTATGCGTGCTAATCCGGCAAATATGATTTTAAAGTCATTGCGAGAGAACTTGATAGAAGATGAAGAGATGGGGTACTATCAAAACTATCAAAATGGATATCATTGGCATCAATCACCTCTGTCCACTCATGCCCTCTTAATAGAGGCATTCCAAGAGATAGATAATGATATAAAGACCGTAGAAGGTCTCAAGCGTTGGCTTCTCAAAAACAAACAAACCAATTCTTGGGGTACTCACCAAAACACATCTAAAGCCATATACGCATTATTGTTTACCGGTATGGACTGGATGACATCAGAAAAGTCTGTTGACATCAAAATATCAGGAGAGGCTATCGCCATAGACGCCGATCAGCGGCAAGCCGGTACCGGATATTTCAAAATGAAAGTAGATGCTTCAAAGTTGGATCCTACAAACCCTCAGATTCTCATTAATAATCCGGGGAGGCGCCCTGCATGGGGAGGCTTGTACTGGCAGTACTTCCAGGATATGGATAGAGTAAAAGCATCTGAGGACGGTCCGTTTTACATCAGAAAAAAAACTTACAGAAAAATCAATACAGACGATGGCCAGATGCTGGTAGAATTCAATGAAGATGAAGCACTCAAGGTTGGCGAAAGGGTGACTGTACGGATAGAACTCAGGTCAGATCGTCCGATGGACTTTGTCTATTTGTCTGATTTCAGACCAGCCGGCTTCGAGCCTGTAGAGTCGCTCAGCGGCTATCAATGGCAAAATGGCATCGGCTTCTTCAAAAGTCACACTGATGTAGGTACAGATATTTTTGTAGATCACCTACCTGCAGGTAATTATATTTTTGAGACAGATATGTATGTGTTTCACAATGGGACATTTACTGGGGGGCCTGCTCAGGTGCAATCCTATTATGCACCAAGCTTCAGCTCGATATCTCAAGGTGACAAAATAACTGTAAAGTCAGAATAAACAACAACAACCTTTAAGCTCGAAGTATAAGTTAACCATTAAGTTGCAAGGGAAGGTTCAGGTCAAAATTATATCGGCCTATAAACAAACCAAAATCTGATCTTACTCGTATATGTTATAGATAGTAACGAATTAAATGAATTTGATTCCACACAACAACTAAGATATGTTGGGCGTGTTTAATCTTGTCGTTTTGGAAGATAAAAGGAGCATGACGAAAGAGCCAAGGAAAAAGGTAAAAGAGCCAAGGAAAAAGAAGAGTCCAAAGTCGAAGGTCTGAAGGTCGAAGGTCTGAAAAAGCATAGGAGCTCAGGAGCATAGAAGCTTAGGTGTAGCCACTAATTATTTGATATATTTTTTGTATCAAAGAAGATATTCTAAGGTGTTTTTTTGATTTAAAAGTTAATTGTCTAATGTGGCTTATGGAGATAAAAGATAAAAATCATTTTTAAGTGATGTATTTGCATTTTAAAAGAGCCAAGGCAAAAGGTAAAAGAGCCAAGGCAAAAGAAGAGTCCAAAGTCGAAGGTCTTAAGGTCTAAAGTCCCCTTTTTTGTCTGAAAGTCCAAGGTCTGAAGGTCGAAGGTCTGAAGGAGTATAGGAGCATAGGAGCATAGAAGCTTAGGTGTAGCCATTTATAATTTGATATATTTTTTGTACCAAAGAAGATATTCTAAGGTGTTTTTTATCTGAAGGTTAATTGTCCAATGTGGCTTATGGAGATAAAAGATAAAAATCGTTTTTAAGTGATGTATTTGCATTTTAAAAGAGCCAAGGCAAAAGGTAAAAGAGCCAAGGAGAAAGGTAAAAGAGTTAAAAGTCTTAATGTCTGAAGGTCGAAGGTCACTTTTTAAGAGTCTAAAAAGTCTGAAGGTCTTAAGGTCGAAGGTCTGAAGGAGCATAGGAGCTCAGGAGCATAGGTGTAGTCACTGTTTGTTCGAATAGACTCCCTAGATTCCAGATCAAAGACGGATCCAAGCCTCAGAGAGGCGACATAGTAATAGCGCAGGACGTCAGCCCTGGGTTGTGTGGATTATTACCAAATGTTTTGGTGCTATTTTTACGGTGAAAGAAACAAAAATCGTGACAAAACTACTCGACAGAACCCACCAATAAAACTTGAAAGCTAGCATTTATCTTCAAGCTTAAACAGCGAAGAGCACAAAGTGCTCGTAGCTTAAACAGCAAACGGAGGCGATAGCCGATCGTTTGCCTAAACAGCCGGAGTGAGGCGAATGCCGAATGCAGGCGTAAACAACCAGTAACCAGCAACCAGCAACTAGCAACTGCCCATGAGACAGTCAGGAATACAAGCGAATAGCCCGGTCCGTAAGGACACGCCCAAAAACAGAAAATATACAGATAAGCAAATAGTTATAGATAAAACAACATCGATATATATTTACAACTTTAAGTATAAAGTTTTAATTTTGTAAGGTAGATAAGACTCATCTTGATAAAAAGTAATTGGTATGCGACAATATTACACACTGCTGATTTTGCTGGTTGTCCAGATTTTACTTTTGCCTGTAAAGGAGGTAAATGCTCAATGTATGACATACGCGGTCTCACTGGAGGAAAGGGTATCGCAGTCAGAGGCGGTAGCGCTGGGGGAAGTAACAATGCAGATGTCCTATGAAGTACTCGAAACTGGTCGAATATACACAGCGAATGTCATCGAAGTCAAGGCTTGGCTAAAGAATGCAGTACCGGATGATAAAGTCATAGTCATCACTGATGGAGGAGTGGTAGGTGACCGTGCAATGATAGTTCATCCTTCGCTAAAGCTTCAGATGCAACATGATTATGTCCTGTTTTTGGAGGCGGACAATGATAGTCTGTCGAATCCGATTTTGCGTCAAACCATGCCTGGCATAAGACAGTGTAGAGCCTATGCTGACGGGCAGGGTGCCATTATCAAGCAGTTTGGTCTGTATAGGGATATCCATGCAGAGCCAGTACGAGATGAGGAGGGGATGTTTAATAGGATTCAGAAACTAAGCAATGAGTCTGCGGTAACACCGGGTGGGAAGCCATTCGCTCCAAGGCCATACGTCGATAATGATCTAGTCTGGAAGAGTATGCCTATCACTGGATTTTCGCCGACATT